>PHBC01000007.1:128866-133140 GCA_002840505.1 Deltaproteobacteria bacterium HGW-Deltaproteobacteria-2
CGCTCGCCGTCAGTAATACGTCTTCTGTCACTGCCCCGCTCGACTCGCCACTGATCACCGGTGCATCGTTCGTCCCTGTGATCTCTACTTTTACTGTACCAATACCGGTGCCGTCAACACTGGTAACTGTGAAGGTGTCGGATATTTTGTCGCCTGCATTCAGTTCGTCATATGCAGAGTTGGCCAGATATGTCCAGTTGCCGTTGGAGTCCACGCTGAAGGTGCCGTATGTACCAGCCACATCCGCCTGTGGCACCACCTGGGCCTCGCCTGCATCAGGATCGGTGATGACGAGCGTACCTCCGGTGCTCAATGGTGTATTGGTCTCATCAAGCGGCACAAACGCCGAGGATACAGTGGCCAGGTCGTTCGTCCCTGTGATCTCAACCGTAACGGTACCGCTGCCGGTACCATCAACACTGGTAACGGTGAAGGTGTCGGATATTTTATCGCCTGCATTCAGTTCGTCATATGCAGAGTTGGCTATGTATGTCCAGTTGCCGTTGGAGTCCACGCTGAAGGTGCCGTATGTGCCAGCCACATCCGTCTGTGGCACCACCTGGGCCTCGCCCGCATCAGGATCGGTGATGATGAGCGTACCTCCGGTACTCAACGGTGCATTGGTCTCATCAAGCGGCACAAACGCCGAGGATACGGTTGCCGGATCGTTCGTCACCTGCTGCTCTAAATTAGGAGCATAAATAGTCGCCTCAGTGGTTCCTAATGTTATCCCCTGCGTTTCAGCTCCGCTTTCCGGGGTTACCTCTGCCCAGTCAGGGGTTACAACAAAGACGGGATGGCCTCCGCCTGCATTTGCTTCAACACCTGCGGCTGTCGCATCTAATTGTATTGGCTGATCGCCCGCCAGCAGCGCTTTCTGGATTGCTTCCTGTTCGGCTGATGCTTCAGCGGAAACAGTCGGTGAAACAACCCCATAGACGTCCTCATCAATAACTACATTGGACATTCTGCCAAGATCCAATTGAGTTGGAGGCATTGTATTAAAAACAATAGATACGCTTCCGTCATCTCCGGTGATAATGTGGTCGTCCGCAAAAACAGGACTATTTATTTTAAGCAACCGCACTGTACCATCAGGAGATACGGCTTTCACGGCCCCATACAGGATCGCGACTTTTCCTGTTACCTGATGCCCTATTTCGCTTGTTACCGGATATTTGATCTTGGCCATGACAAATCTCCTTATCATAGTTTAATTATTTTTTAGTTTAATTGTTAATTATATTTTATGCATTTATATTTGCCAGTCTATTGTACCTTGGTACAGTTTTTATTTACCCATTATGAATGATCTATCGTCACCTTCCCCAGCAACGAATCGAGCTCGTTGCCCGCACCCTGATCATTCAAATCTGAATAATGAATATCTGCAAACGTCACACTCGCTTTTTCAACATGACTACTGTCAAATATCTGAAGTTTTACAGTGTGATCCGCATTTTCAGAAACCTCGGCATTGTCTCCTGCTCCTGATTTCCATACAGTCTTTAAATCGACCTTGTCTCCTTCCGTTTTGTGGTAATCCAAAATGGTATCATGCCCACCTTGCGAGACGACAAACGTGTCGGCCCCAGTTCCACCGGCGAGTATATTATGGCCGGTTCCTCCGCTGAGCATATCGTTTCCGGAATCACCGTCAATGGCATCGTTGCCCTCCTGGCCGTATATGATGTCGTTACCGGAGCCACCATGAATGAGGTCGTTGCCACCGAGACGCCCGCTTTCGGCTGAAAGTGCTGCATGGTTGTTATTGATGTAATTAGCAATTTCCTCCTCACTCCACCCGAGATCCACGAATACCTGCCAACCGGCACCATCGGGTCTCGTTGTCGAAAGCGCATCGGTGTTCACCGAGTCGCCGAAGATGATGTCATCGCCAGCGCCACCTAAAATGTTGTCATCACCTGCCCGCGCTGTTACGGTATCTTGAGTAAGATCAGTAAGGACATGATTGAGTTCATCACCCGTTGTAATATTGGTAGCCACATCAGGATTGGAATTTGCAGATTCTCCTTCTACTTGGTTCAGATGGTCCAGATTGGTTGGTGTAACATTAATACCAACGGCTTCAATCGTGAACCCCTTAGCTTCCAGTAGCTGCACTTCACTCACTGTGTCGTTGTCACCTGAAACGTTGAGGATGTGATCAAGCGCAGTTTGAGAGAAGGAGCTTCCCGGACCTACCACCGTGGTCCCATTACCATCGTAGTAATAGGTCGGCTCGCCATCGGATATGAAGATCGCCTGGTTAACCACGTTCGGTCCCGCATAAGGCGCATGGAGACCGATGCTGTTCGCCCAGAGCAGAGCAGTTGACAAGCCAGCCTCATAGTTTGTACCGCCTCCCTGCTGAAGGCTGTTCACTGCATTGATGGCCGCTTGAAGCTCACCGTCCTTGAGATCGAATATTCCCTTTTGACTCGCGTTCGTATCAAAATCGACAATTTGCACCCGCACATGGTCCGCAGGCCCATTGGCCAGATCTGTGAGCTGGTTAATAACGGAAAGTTTAAGTGCTTCCATTCTGCTCATCGACACACCGTTGAACATGATGCTTTCTCTCATGCTTCCTGATGAGTCTAACATCAGAATGAGATTTAAATTCTTTCCTGCAAGAGCGCTGCCACCTGTATCGCCGACCAAAATATCTTGTCCTATACTGCCTGTAATTGAACCATCGTGTGGATGATCATGATCGATATAATGGTCAATAATTTGACCAAAATGATCATCAACATTTCTACCTACAACGAGATTAAAATTACCATCATCCGCCGTGGTGATTGTCAAATTGGCCGTAGCCATATCACCGTCACCGTCCGCAATTGTGTACTTGAAGACTTCCGGTTCCAGCAACGTACCCGTCGGGGCGGTGTAGGTGTAATCTCCTGTCGAGAAATTCATCTCTAATGTGCCACCCTCGTGGGTCGCGATTGAAAGGGTGTCACCAGAGGCTGGTTTAGTGTAAACTTCATTGCTGTCGATGATCCCGTCGCCATTTGCGTCATGGGCAATAGATACAATCTTTACGTCAGCCGGACCGTCAGCACCAAAGGATACATCGGGCGAGCCTGTAATAAGATTACCTTCAATAGAGCTCTCTACCACGGTGTCTAATAGAACATCATTGAGCTGGCTAAGATCGGTGACAACAATTGGATCGATTTGTACCTCATTGAGTCCGTCATAAGCTATCGGAGCTATGGCTGCAGCATTCACGTCTGTACCCATGCCCAAGGCGTAGGACGTAATGTCATGTTCGGCCAGGAAGTGCTCCCATACAGCTTGTTCACCGGAATCAATACCGACATCCGAATGGTCCCACCAGAAAGATGGTTCATTCGGTTCACCATCGGAGAGGAAGTAAGAGACGAACTGACCGCCAGGGATTGCGCCCGGATCGTGAAAAGCTTCTATCGCGGTCGCAAGCGCAGCGTCATAGTTGGTGTTTCCACCAGATGTTATACTGTCTAACGCCGTTATGGCATCATTGGCAGTCATCCAGTGTTCTCCCACATCATCGGCTGTTGTATTGAAGGTAACAATTCTGACCATGACATCCCCATCACCACCATACTCATTAATCAACTGTTCAATCGCATTTTTGGCAAGATCCAGGCGCGTCATTCCATCTACTCCAGAGTTTTCAGCCATCGATCCAGAGTTGTCGAGAATAATGAGCAGGTTTGCTCCGACACTGGTGCTTGCATCAAGGACGACGTTTTGGTCGCTTGCCGTAGGAATATCGTCAACAATGTCGAAGTTCATCGTTGCCGCTGCAGAGTTTCCTTCCAAATCGGAAACGGTGAGGGTGAAGCTTTCCCCGTTGTCTTCCGTGGTTGCCCCGTTGTTAGCATGCGGTGTAGTATCATAGGGCTTGGTGAGCTCATAGGTGTATTCGGCAACACCTGTCGTACTGTTGTAGGACGTGATAGTCAAGGTGCCGTAGGTGCCGTCGATAACGTTATTATGACCCAAATCCCCAATGAGAACCGTCGTACCGTTGATTGTAACATTATGGATATCGGCCAGGCCGTCCGGATCCGATAGGGTGAAGGTGCCTTTCGCAAACTCTGTTGTATCTACTGGATGGGAACCCGTTGCCAATCCGGATTCATGCACCACGTCGTCGCCTCCCCCGTTGCCCGGATCGACGGTGATCTTAGGCGTATCTTCGGTGATTGTGCCGGTGGCCGTCGGGGTTGTTATCGTAAGAGGCGTCGTGCCGGTGGTGGCATCGGTCAGGGTAACAA
>PHBC01000008.1:0-77530 GCA_002840505.1 Deltaproteobacteria bacterium HGW-Deltaproteobacteria-2
ATGAACCTTGATACAATCAAATGAATTTGGGAAGTGATTTATCGCGCATTTTGCCATCGCGCTATCACGCCCCGCCACAAGTGGATCGGTCACTCTGGCCGATGGAACCGTAATTGTATATGGCAATATACTCACCGGTTCAACACTCGGGCAGGCAGGCGGAAGAATAGATGCCTTAACTCTGGCGCAGATGGTCAATGTCGGTGTCGATAAACTCCATGACAGGATTATCGCCATTGATATCACGACCAAGGCGACCACGGGTAAAGCGGGAACAATCGGTATCGGTATGTTAATCGATCAGGATTAATGCCGGTAATTAATTAACCAAAAGGGCGGGGATCGCCTCGCCCTTTCTTTTAAAATCAGGAGGAGCACGATGCTTATTCATTGTTTGATTAAACGAGAAGGCCCGACGACGGTAACATTGGAAAACACGAAATATCTCTTTATGCCGATACCGGGATCGAAGAAGGGCGAAATGACAACCTCGGTGTGTGAGGTCAGTAAGCAGAGTCACATTGACCATCTTTTGAAGTTGTCGATGTATGAAGAATACGATCAGGAAAAAGTTGAGGCAGAGCGAGCGTTAGAAGCTAAAAAACCGGATTTGATGAAGGGTTTTTCAATCGAGAAGTATTCAGAGGCGGGATATGTCGCCGTTGATAGGCGCAAGAAACCCATTAAGATTGCCGGAGAAAATGGCGAATGGGTGACAAAAGGCACGGCAGTAGTGCCTTTCAAGTCGGAAATGGAAGCATACACTTTCCTGCAGGAAGCCGTGCAGCTTCCAGAGGAAAGCAAAGTCGAAGATGAGGTAGGACAACTAACCAAGAAAAAGGCCTAAATTATGTTAATGAGTGAACTCATATTGGCGGTGTTGCCGCGACTAGGGAGAGCTCCAGTTAGCGGGATAACGGTATTTCAGGCGGCTACTTCGATTCAGTCTCTTATCTATAAAAATTTACTGGACAAGAAATCTGATTTACAGGCGACCGGTGATCTCAATTTATCGATTGCAGCATTCGGATATTACGCCACACTGCCAAGTAATTTCATTTCTCTTGCTGAGAGGCCGCGCTATGAAGAACTCATTACTAATTGGATGGCCGGAACAGTTACGTCTTATAATTCCGCAACCGGCGCATTGGTTGTAAATGTAACCTCAGCCAGTGGAACCGATACCCTTGCGACATGGAATATAGCCGTTGGTGCTACTCCGGGAACGCCAGCGGCAACCCTGGGAACTTCAACAACAAGTGTTGTCTGCGGTACGGGGACGAAGAGCCTTACCACTCAAACAGGTCTTTCTCTTACTACGGGCCAATACGTCATTATTTCTACTGAGAATTCGGACGAGGGTTGGACGGGATATGTCAAACCTTTACAGCCTAATTATCTAAACGACGACGCCGACGACCATGATGTAAGTTGGTGGGATTGGTATTCTTATTCCAGTCTGACCGATAATTATAAACCGGACGTTTATAAGATAATCGGTTCAACATTCTATCTCCGGCCTACTCCGGCTGTCGATATATTAGTCAAAGGTAAATACAACGCAATTCCGACGGTGTTGACATTAGCCACTCAGACAATCCCATGGGAAGGGAAGTTTGACGAGATATTTACAGAGGGTGTTGTGCGCATTATTACGAAGGGTATTTCTATTCCCGATACCGACGTGGATTTTATGACTTTCTTCAATAGGGAATTCTCCACGGTGGTTATATCCCGGGCAAGTATTATTCCGAGAAACGGACGATTAAAAGCAGGCAATTATCTGTAGGCGTCCGGTTTATTAAGGGCAAATAAAAATCAAGGGATGGCGAATAAGTAATGACGACACCTTACGATGATACTTTTACCGGGAATAACGGAGATGCACCAGACGCTGCTAAATGGTCAAAGGCAGGATCGCCTGATATTCAGAACAATACGCTTGAATGTATTGCTACTGAAAGTGTAACGTCCCTTCTTACATTTACCGGCGATTTTTTTGTCATAGTAGGTTTTGCATTCCAAAGCCCTGCTGCTGCTAATAGTTATGCTGCACAATTAACCGCCATAATCGACGGTACTCATAAAATATATATTTCTGCTTCACGACATGGCGGCGGGAATTATTTTCAGCGCGGTTACATAAATGGCGGATCTTGGACATATAATCAGGTGTCCCGGACAAACAGTTCCGGGAAATTAGCCCTGATGAGATTAGGCACCTCGTTTAAATGTTTTTACCGTGACGCGACGGGGACATGGACCGAACTGGATACAGGTGTAACCGTCGGAAGTGCCGGAAATACTGTATCGGTACAGTTATATACCGCCCGTTGGGATACTAATCCCGATGTAACAGTGCGTTATGATAATTTTGCATTTATTGATGGTTATCCTATTGCTACACCTTACGATGATACCTTTACAGGTGCTGATAGTTCGGCAATAGATACGAGTAAATGGTTAATTAATATCGGTACTCCAGATATTCAAGGGAATGCTGCTGAACTAATTTCTGGAGAACAAATCACATCAAAATATTTACCATCAGGCAATTTTAATTGTCAGGTAGATTTTGCTTTTCAAAGTCCGCCCGCCACAAATAGTTACGAATCTCAATTAAATGTTTATATAGATTCCACACACTGGTTTTTTATATCAGCATCGTATGATAGTTCTAAAATGTTTGTAAGGGGTTATCAAAATGGAGGAAGTGCTACATACGCAACGGCCAGTCGAACCAATTCTTATGGTTCTTTAAAAATAATAAGGATTGATAATTCATTTATCGCTTGTTTTAAAGACGGGACAGGTTCATGGACTTCTTTAGGAGGAATAATCACAGTAGGAAGTGATGGAAATGTATTAAATCCTTTCTTATTCATACATCGTTGGAATAGCAATCCTAATATAACCTGTCGTTATAATAATTATTTAATTAATAGTGGGTATGTCGCGAGTTTACCAAGTGCTCCCACAGATGTTTCCGCTACCGATAATCTAACCGATAAAGTTACAATCACATGGACAGCAGGGGTAGGCGAAACAGACGGTCATAGAGTTTACCGCGACGGAGTGGATATATCCGGCGTCGTTGCTCATGGAACAGCAACTTTTGATGATACGACAGGGACAGCATATCAGGTTTATGCCTACACCATAAAAGCTATCAACATCGACGGACTAAGCGACGCAAGCACAGCGGATAACGGGACAAGAACAGCTCTACCAGGTTGGACATATCGAAAGTATAGACCGTTAGGTCGTGCATCAGGCGCAGTCACTAACTACCAAATGAAATTGCTGGTCGGTGAAAGCTCAGGATCTGGTGCTTGTGATTTTCATTGCGAAGGACATTGTTTATCAAATTTTAATGATTTGCGGTTCACTACTTCGGACGGTGAAACTCTTTTAGATTATCGTATTGAGTCAATTTCCGGCACAACACCTAATCAAGTTGCAACAGTTTTTGTAGAATGTGATTCTATCGGGACTTCAGATGCCACTTACTATGTATATTATGGGAATGCCGGTGCTTCTGCTTACAGTAACGGGGCAAACACATTTCGTTCCTTTGAGGACTTTTCTGGCGATTTATCGAATTGGACGGGTGATACTGGTTCAGCATCAATAACTGATGGAATCTGTACGCTCGCAGGAGCAAGCACACCTAAATATCTTTATAGCGCTAACTCATATTCCGGTAACATTGCGTTGAGAATAAAAGCCAAGTTATTGGATGCCAATTATTCTCAACTATTTTTATCCGAGAATCCCTCTGATGCTACTGACATGGTTGGAATATATCACGATTCAGCCGCAACTAATCATTCACGCCACCAAACATTCAAAGCTGGCGCAAATACTACATTCGCACAGGATGCTATTGGTTTTGGCTCATACCACATCTACGAAATCATGCGTTTTAAAAATGCAGAGAACGTAGACATGGTAAGGACGTTTACCGATGGAGTTCAAAATGGGACAGGCACAACTAACAATGTTCCAACCGTTGATCTGGCAGTAATGCTCAAAACGGTTGGAGAATCAAGTGGTGTAAGTGCTGATTGGAGTTGTATTAGACAATACGTAGAACCCGAACCTGCGTGGAGCGGTTCCTGGAGTGCGGAGGAAACGGTGGGAGAAGAACCGCCGGCAACCGGAGGCGGTCTTTTGGTCGGTGCAAACCCTTTAGTTGGCGGAAATATTTTGTGCGGTCAGGGATGTTTAATTAATTAGGAGTCAATATGCAATATCTTGGAAATTATACAGAAGATTACGCAACACTCAATTTTAAATTTTCTACCCATAAAGCAGATGGGACGCCTATTGCCTTAACCGACGGTGCAATATCAGTCTATAAAGCAAACAGTACGACACAATCGACAGCGGGAATAACTTTGACGGCTGATTTTGACGGCGTTACAGGACTTAACAATGTCCTTATAGACCTTTCCGCAGATGCTTTCTACGCCATAGCCAACGATTATCAGGTAGTCATAACCACGGGCACAGTTAACTCTATAAGTGTTGTGGGTACCGTATTAGCTCATTTTTCGATTGAGAATAGATTTAATGAAGTCGACCTTGTGAAGATCCTCGGAACTACTCTTACGGAAACAGGTGCAGGATATTTAGCGGCGGCACTTAAGAAATTCCTCGATGTAGCTGCTCCTGTATTTACAACCGCGTGTGTCAATCAGGGAGCCGATAATAATGTAATTCTCGCCAATGCTTCAAAGGGACTGGCTAAAGTATATGACGATATGGCCAAAGATTCCACAGTATCTAAACCCGGCACGGCCCAAACAATAACTGCTAATCAAGCTGTTAATGTCGCTCAATGGGGTGGCCAGAATATAGCAACTCCCGCAATTAACGGCGAACCAGTTGTAACATTGGCAGGGACACAGGCGGCTTATGCACCCGCTAAAGCAGGCGATAAGATGGATTTGATTGACGCTCCCAATGCGACGGCGTTACTGGCAGTCGCTAATAAGGTTGAAGCGGAAATCATTGACGAAACAGATAGCGAGAAAGTTCTCATAGCGATAACAAATAAGATTGCGTCTGTTAATCCAGACCTCTCAGGTTTAACTTTATTAGCCATTGCTGCCGCAGTCAGGACAAATCTGGCAGTGGAACTCGCAAATATTGACGCGAAGATTTCAACCAGATCAAGCCACAGCGCGGCGGATGTTAAGACCGCTATCGAAGCGGCAGGTGGTTCGATTGCTTCTATTCTTGAAGATACCGGAACAACGCTTCCCGCTTCTCTCACCTCAATTGTAAGCACTATTGCCGCTATCGGTGTTGGTACTGCTCCCGTTGCACATCTATACACGGTAACGACGACCGGCGGGGTATATTGCGCCGATTGTCTGGTTATAATGTCAACCGACTCCGCAATGGCAAATCCTATTCATAAAGGCACCACAGATGAACTAGGGCAGGTTACTTTTTATCCGAATCTACCGGCCGGAACCACTGTTTATTTGTGGAAATTCAAGTCAGGAGTCAATTTTGTTAATCCTACTACGGAGGTAATTCACTCATGAGTTGGGAAGTGACAGGGACCCTTGTAACAGGTGAGGGAGCAGAAGGCGAAATCAGCACAAACATTGACGGTGGAACTCCCGCAGGTGGGGAAGTTTCTCCTTCCGGAGACCTGGGCGATTTATTTTTACTCGTTTCCGAACAATTAAAAGATGAATTCGGGATAAATTGGCCACCGTCAAAAATGCTTCCTTACATTAATTTGTTTGTGCAGGAGACTGTTAATCTAAAACCAGAAGCCTATCCGGTTGAAGCAACAATAACACTGGTTTCCGGAGCAAGACAGACTTTGCCGACTGTGGGAATTGCTTTGCTGGACAGTCTTTATAATATTACTTTGTCGGGTACTACGGAAGTGGTTGGCGTGGCTGTAACCATAATTCCCAAGAAAACCCTTGATCTTATATATCCGGGATGGCCGGTAGCGACAGGGAATGCGACAGTTGCTCATATAGTCAAGGACGAACAGAACCCGAAAGTATTTTATACATTCCCGCCTCAACCGGCGACGGGAACCGGCAGGGTTAAACTTCTCCTGAGCGAAATGCCTGCGGAAATAACTTCGGGATCAACGGATATTCCTTTTGATGATTCATTTAAGCCGGCAGCGGTGGACTATTTAATTTATCGTTGTTTGGCCGAAGAGACGACTGTTCCCAACGCGCAAGCGAAAGCATCGTCATATTACAATAAGTATTTACAGGATTTGGGCGTTATGGCCGCTACTGAAAAAAAGATAGGAGCTAAACAGTAATGCTTATTAGAGTTGACAAATTTGGCGGTCGTGTTCCGCAAATTCTCGATCCTGCAGTTCTTCCGGAGAATCGGTCACAAGAGGCCGCAAACTGCCGCTTTGACCGTGGCGGTGTGACTGCCCTGAGAAATGATTTGCCAATGGCCGATCAGGTAAAGGTAGGTACCTTATTGACTATCTATCGTTACTCTGACGGTAATTTCTTCACATGGTTGTCGGATGTTGATGTTTGCGCCGCGCCCGATCCGGCTGATGTTTATGGAAGGGTTTATTATACTGAGAATGGCGAATTTAAAGTTACTGATAAAAATAAATACAAAGAGGGTGGCAACGCCTACCCGATGGAATCTTATAATCCATGCCCCCCGGCGCCAACCACTGCGCCGACCGTTGTAGCAGAGAGCATATTAACAGCGGTAACGGCTCTTACAATAACCGATTCAAATTGTATTGAAGCAGACGGGACTTATAATTTAATTTTTTCCGGCGGCGGCGGTTCAGGAGCGACCGGCACATATACAATAGCAAGCAATCTTATAACCGCAGTCAATCTTGCTACCGGCGGCGTTTATACATCAAACCCCGCAGTTTCCACTCAAACCGGAGACGGAGCGGTAATAGCAACCGGCGTTCAAGATCAAACCCTGATGGAGACAAGAGGATATGTTTATACTTTTGTTAATGGGTACGGAGCAGAAGGCCCACCTTCTCCGGTTTCAACACTGATTGACATTTTCGACGGGAATACCGCCACTATATCGGCAATGGCTTTATCGCCAGATACCGCTACGCAGAAATACAATATCACTAAGAAAAGAATCTACCGGCTGAATCAAAGTTCAACCGGAGCGCAATATCAGTTTGTAGCAGAAGTGGACATTACGGACACGGGTTATAGCGACACTGTTCTTGATTCCGCGTTAGGCGAAGTCCTGGCAACAACGGAATGGGACGCTCCGCCTGTGGGAATTCAGGGAATAATAGCGCTTCCGAATGGTTCACTGGTCGGATTTGTCGGAAATCTGCTTTGCTATTCCGTGCCCGGATATCCTCACGCATGGCCGGCAAGTTATCAAAAATCAACGGATCACGCGATTGTCGCGCTCGGTGCCTTTGGAACTACCGTAGGCGTTCTTACTTCCGGAGTTCCCTATCTGGCAGTCGGCAACGATCCTTCCAATGTAGTTATGGAAACAATGGACTTAGGCCATTCCTGTATGTCGAAAAAGGGCACTGTTCAGGCTGGCGACGTTATTGTTTATCCTTCTCCTGAAGGATTGGTGGCAATCGGTTCAGGGATAAGAGAAGTCATTACAGAGGGCGTAATGACGAGGAAGGACTGGCAGGATTTATACAATCCCGAGACTATCAACGGCTATTATTGGGAAGGTAAATACATTGGATTTTATGAGAACAACGGCGTCAAATCGGGGTTTATGTTCGATATTAAAAGCAAAGACCTTACGGATTTAACTTTTTATGCTGCGGCGGGATATCGTGATCCCGGCACCGGAGTATTATTCTTGGTTTTGGAGTAACGGAGGCATTATGGCAATTTTATGGTTTGGTGGAGAAGATATAGATTTCCCGACTTTTACTGGTTGTTTCGTGAATACAACCGCTGGAACTTTTGATGCATCGTATGCAAGGGCGGGAATATCTATTGGAGATGGTGGGGCGGCAACGTCAACTCAATTTCCTAGTGGTGCTGTTACTTCTTGTTGGTTACGTTATTATCAGGGTAATCAAGGATTTAACAATAATAAATTTTTGGGTCTTGGTTCTTTTGGTACAGCATACAAAGGATTATGGGTTGGAAGCGGAACGTCAGACTCAAAATTCGCCATTTGGAAATATGTAACATCATGGACTAAATTAGCAGAAGAAAGCGGAAACCATTTTGTGAGTGGAATATTTATTGATCTCCAACTTATTGATTACGGTGCAACAGGAACAATTAATGTCTATGCTAACGGGGTTCTTGTGGTTACCTATACGGGAAACTTATCGGTAACTGGCGTTTCAGGTTTTGATTGCATCATGCTTGGGGCATATGGAACAACAAATATGAATCCTGTTATATCTGAAATTATCGTAGCAGACGAAGATACACGTACAATGAGGTTAGCAAAACTTGTTCCTACCAGTGATGGCACGACAACCGACATGGTGGGCGATTATAGTGCCGTTGATGAAACAACAATAAATGACGCAGATGGAAATTATACCGACACTGCTGGAAAAGATCAGCAATTTAATGTGAGCGATTTACCAGCGGGAACATTCGCTATCAAAGCCGTGAAGATTGCTTGCCGAGCCTGTAAAACAGTGGATGCCTCAATCGGAAAACTTGCCTTGGGTTATAATTCGGGCGGTACTGTAGCCGTCGGAGCAGACCAAACTCTTACGACCGCATGGGCCACCTATGAATCTCTTAATAATACAAATCCCGTAACTGGCAATGCCTGGTTGCAATCCGAAATGAACGCACTTCAACTAAACGTGAGGTCTGCTACCTAATGGGATCAGGTATAAATATATCTAAAATCATTGGTTATGGGGTATTATCCCCGCCGAAAGGCGTAAATATATCCAAGGTGGTCGGTTACGTTGTTTTAGATACGGTCCAACTCGTTTCCATTGCCGTGACGCCAAACACCAAAACATTAAAGGCCGGCGAAACTCAACAATATACTGCTACCGGAACTTATAATAACAGCACAACACAGGATCTCACTTCCGTTTGCACGTTCACTTCTTCCGATACGGATGTTGCCACGATAGCCAGCGGCGGATTGGCCACGGCTGTAGATGATGGGGAAGTAACGATCACAGCAACCTATGGAGGTGTATCCGGTACCGCGACTCTTGATGTAATTACTCTTGAATCCGTCTATCTGACACCAAGCAATACAACTATTACCGAGGGTGATACTCAACAATATTCAGCCACGGGAGTTTACAGTGACGCTTCCGAGGTTGCACTTGCGGCGGCTTCCTGCACGTGGGCTTCTTCAAATACAACGGTTGCCACAATAGACAGTTCGGGATTCGCGGTGTCTTTAGCCGACGGTCAAACAACCATTACAGCAACATACGGAGGCATTTCAGGGAATACCACATTAACCGTGGGAGCGGTCGTTGTCGCGGAAGTAGCCACAAGATTATTTGGAATAGTCTCTTTTGCTACCGCAAATACGTACAGGGACGCGACCTATCTATCTAAAAGATATGAATTCAATCCGAACAGCATAGGCGTAATGCAGGTATTGGCGACAAAATATCCGGTAACGGTCGATCTGGTCTTTCCCGATATACCTTATACTATAACCACTGAGGTAACGAGTAAGAAACCTGTTCGCGTAAAGGGATTCTTAATGGAAGCGGTTGAAGTGAGAGTTAATCCGCTTGAAGGGGTGACGGCGGTATATCTGGCGTCCACAATGGAGGAATTACCGATATGAGTAATGATGTCCCTGTAATCGGACAAATAAGATCGTTTAAAGACGTTCAGCGGACACTTGAAAATATCAGGGGATATTTTAAGACCTTGGTTGCGGCTTCTTCTCCGGCCACAACAACCGTTGGCTCCCAGGTCACTACGCCGACTGTAACGGCGGTCAGTGGTGTTTCCGTATATGCCGGCGCAGGCCAACCGACGGCGCTGAGGAATAATTATGATCTGTATTACGACATAACAAATGATGTGCTTTATCGACAGGTAGCGAGTGTCTGGCTCAGAATATCACGACACAGACACAGATATCAAAGGTGGTTTGGAATATGATTGTTTTGAATGCTGGAGAAACATTGGCGGCGGTTTTGACTTCATCAATAACTACGAATCAACCGGAGTTCTCCACTCACTTTATCGATGTGCTTGCCGATGATGATTTGCCCGGAAGCGACAAGGGAACATTGTCCGGATCGACGGAGATAACGATAGTAGGCGTCCCGTCGCTGATTCTTCGGATGGTTAAGACCGTCTTTATCTATAATAAAGATACCGTTGCCGCTGAAGTAAGTGTCGTTATAGCCGAGGGAACAACGTCATGCACAATTTGCAGACGGACGTTGGCGCCAAAGGCCACTTTAACAATAGACGATAACGGAATTAATGTTGATACGTAGGAGACGGGATGAAAGTTGATTATATATTTTGTTTGCCCGGCAATCCGTCAAGCGGAAAACAGGCGGTAAATGTGAATGTGGCCATGATTGATTTAATGAATCAGGGCAAAGCAGTGGGAATAAAGCAGGCGAAGAGCTGTAATATTTACGTAGTTAGAAACGGTTGCTTAAAAGAAGAGGCGAATAGCCGGATAGACCAGAAACCATTTGAAGGAGTTTACGAGGATTACGACCGTATTATTTGGGTTGATTCGGACAATATAATCAATCCGAAGGCGATCAATAAACTTATCGCGCATGACGTTGATATCGTCGCCGCATGGTATCGCCAGTATTCAGATGGTCAGTTGGACGATACCAATAAAACAGCTTGCGGTCTTTGGAAATTAGAGAATGGCAGAAGTGATTCACGTCCGTACTTAGTGAACGAAATGGCGAATATGCCACGTAACGAAAAGGGATTGCTTGAAGTTGATTATGCCGGAATGGGTTTGATGGTTATTAAGAAGGGGGTTTTTGAAGCCCTTACTTATCCGTGGTTTACCGGTTGGACGTATGAATGGGAAGAGAACGGCACGAAGATGGCGGATGTAATGACCGACGATGCCGGCTTCTGTTTCCGGATAAAAGAAAAAGGATTCAAAATATACGTCGATCCTGAAGTACGGATAAAACATGAAAAGGTCGTCAGTGTATGAACGTAGAGAATTTAACAAAAGAAGATGTTGACAGTATTTTTGATAACCTCTGGTCTCGCGGCCACGAAGAATTGATTATTATGGGATCGTCAGTTGAGGAAGCGAAACGTAAATTCAAGAGTATGGCCGGTAAGCCCTGGGCGACTGCCTTTCATAAAGCCGGAGTATGTTGCGCTGTCTTTATTATGGAGCCCGTGGGTGAAATGAAATGGCGGACACAGTTCGCGGCTACCGAGGAAGGGTTTAAATCGATATGGATCTCGTTAACGAAGTTTTTCAAAAAGGCGAGTGACTTTATAGTTAATGATTATACCGAGGGGAAAGGAATAATCGAACTGTTTACGATTGGCGAGAATGAATCCGACTGGTTCAATACAATGGGTTTTAACCTTATTGAGACTGATGGATTTATTGATAAGTACGAGAAGAAAGGAGCGTGATTATTATGTGTATGGGCGGATCACAACAGCAAGGACCGACTTACGATCAACAGGTGCAGGCCGATATCAACGACAAGATGTGGGATTATTACCAGACAAACTACAAACCTGTAATCAGTAAGTATATCGCTTCGAGAACAGATAAGGGCACTACGGCAATTGAGAAGAATAAAATGGCCGGGCAGATAAACGCGGACGTTATGAAGGCCGCCAAACCACAATCTGCTACTAATGCCGTGGTAAATACAAAGAATATGCTTGCCCTCGCTGATGTCGGCGCTGACGCGCAAGTGGGAGGGAAAACCGCGGTTGATTCAAAGAAAATAGCAGAAAAGCAGAATATAATTAATATCGGCAGAGGACAGACCACTAAGACCATGGCCGGACTGGATGAATTGGCCAGTATGTCCGTTGAGGACGCGATCAGAGATAAAGCGCGGGAGGAAGAAGTTATAGCAACAGAAGAAAATGCAATCGGCTCAACGATTGGGACATTGGCCGCTGCCGGGATGTACGGATCAATGAAGATACCGAAGAAAAAACCAGAGATTACTTTACCGTAAGGAGTAATATTATGGCACAAAGCACAAATGATCTTTTGTTAGAAAATTTTGCCGGTGGAATAGGGACAGGGAGCACTAATCAGACTATCGCCTCTACCTTGACAGGCGGTGCTTCCGGGGCCATCCAAGGGATAGGGCAAATGCTTTTTCCCGAAGCAAAACCAATAGTAAACGAAGTCGCCCTTAAAACAGGGAAGCTTTTACAGGCACAATTTGAGGACTGGCAGAATACCTATATGCCTATCGAACTGGAGGCATTAAACCAGTTGTCTTTTAATAATTCTTCCGTATTGCCGACTGCTTTAGACGAGGCAAGGAAGACTGTTTCCGATTCTTATGGCGTCATGGGCGGAGTATTGGAACGTCAGAATAGAGGGCTCGGGATTGTTCCAACGCGCCAGCAGGAAGCCACGAACAAGAGACTTATAAATATAAACGAGGCCGCAGCTACGGCAAGTGCGAAGAACAGAACCCGGGCAGGTGTCCGGGCCATGGATGAGCAGATACTTTTGGGCACAACGCCCAATCCCAATATAGTGAGGTAATAATCATGGAAGGTTTATTAAGTACGGGAGAGGCTTATAAGAATAAGGCTTTGTCCGGTTTTATCAGGGAATCTGCGGACGAACAAAGAATAAACCAGCAAAATAAAGATTTAGCGGCTCAAGAACAAAACCAAACAGTATCATTGGCGGCTTCAGGCATAGGTGCTGCAGCGAGTATTGCGCTGATGATCGCCGCTTTATAGGGGGAACTTATGAGATCAACATTATCCAATCCGATTGATGCGGGAGTTAACACCTTCTCAAAGTTGATGGGTACGTTTAATCAATTGGAAGAATCCAAACAAAGGCGTGAGCTTTTGACACAGGAAGCCGCTGATCGCAAAATAAAAACCGAACGCGAGGGCGAAATATTTGAGCGCCAGAAAAAGAAATGGGGCGAAGAGGACGAACAGAAACACGGACAGGAGAATTTGAACCTTCTGGAAATCGTCATGTCGAAAGCTCAGGCGGCAAAAACAAAAGGCGAGCCCTTTGACGTTACCAGTCTTTCAAAATCCGAACAGGACGCCATGATATATTTCCACGATCACATGGGGAGCGTCAATGGCGCAGATTACGGGAATGTATTGAAGTTTATGCAGAATGTGGCGCCACAGGTTCAGGGGAAAAAAGGCCAGGTGCCTCTTGATGATCGGATAAGCAATACCATAACCACGGCTTTAGGGTTTACTCCCGACCGTTTAAACATGGACGATCACGGTAATATACTGACAGGTAAGATCAAGAGCGCCGTAGTTGACGGCACGTCTCCGAATATGGAAATGGGACTGATTGTTGAGCGGGAAATCCCGCCGACACTACCCGGCAAACCCTATAAACATATTGGCGACAAGCAGGAAGTCTATGTCGCTCCAGACAGCAACCCGAAGAACATGATTGAAAAGGGCAACATTAATCTTAATGCCCGTCCAGTGGTTAAAAATCAAGATGGTTCAATCTCAACAGTTTTATCGTCGTCATTTGAACAAAACGGAAAGGAAGTTTTAATTCCGCTTGTAAGCGACGACGGCAGAATCCTGACAAGGGAAGAAGCCCTTAAACAGTGGAATGAATCAAAGACCGCTGAAAAACCCTACGGAAATAATTTGGGCGTCTTTAATGATATTCCTTCTGCCAACGAGTACGCCCAGGAGTTACATAATAGCGAAATATGGAAAAAGGACAAAGAATATTACGGGCAATCGGTTAGTAAAGATATGTTGAAGCATACCGGCGGCGATCCTGATGCGCCCTTGACGATATTTCCCGCGCAATTAGCAGCCAGTAAATTCAGTATGCAAAAAGACCTTGCTGATATGGTTGAACAGTTGGAAGCAAAACTCGGGGGAACAGCATTCTCGGAGAGAAAGCAAAAGATACGGGAGACCGTGGCCAATAATAAAGTTGTCAAAGATGCCCTGAAAGCGGTCGAGGCCGCACCCGCAGGAACAAATATAAATGATTTGCGTTCTCTCTTCATGCAGAAACTTCCCGAAACTATGCCGATAAAAGAGCAAGTCGAATTAGCGAAAACCTTTATTCCGGAAAAAGAGAAGAAGAGCGAAGAGATGTATAAAACGGTTAAGGGCGTTGATATGATTTCTAAAGATGGCGGCGTAACGTGGGGTCCAAGGTGGTCGCCAAAGGAAAGGGATTTGACCGAGAATGGCGAGAAGATTAAGGCAAAAATGAAAACCTTCGATGATCTCTTTGTCCAAACATACGGCGGACAGTTACCAACAGAAAAAGACCTTGAAGGGAATGTAAAAGCTCCTGATAAGAATACCATCTTATCAAAACTAGGGACTTCTGAGGTTAAGGATAAGTTTGATAAAAACGGCAAGCCCATCACGCTACAGCAATTACACAACACCATGCAGCAGTATTATGAAGGGCTGGTAAGAGACGGCGTACCTCCGGCTGAGGCACTTCAGAAAACAACGCAATTCGCTAATGACTTTGGGAACACCAGTAAAAAAGGTGCTTTCGATGTTAAAGGTATTCCTGAAGATAAGGTGAAGGATATATCTAATAAATCAAACAACGCTATAAAACTTGGCGCGAGAATACTCCAAAATCCAGATACCGGAGAAATTCGCGCTAAATATCCTAATGGCAAGACTGAGGTTATTTGGAAAAAATCTTAATTAAAGGAGGCCTGATATGGCCGAGCCCAAACTCGATAACGGGTTTATTGATGTAACCGATCAAATTCAATCACAAGAGAGTTCTCTTCCTGACGGTTTCGTAGACGTTACCGACCAGATACCCAAAAAGAAAGAGCGATCCTCAGCCGGAGCATTTGTAAGAACACTTACGCGCGTACCGGAAAACCTTCTTGCTTCCGCTATTACGGCAGCGCAAGGGAAATCGGGTCCATCCGTGGCTAACCCTGATGTCGGCGATAAGTTTGTCCAATTTGTGAATAAACGCAATAGAGAACTTTCTGAAGAGTATAAAGACACTGGAGACCTTATCCCCGGAATTATATCCAACGAAGATGTGGCCGGACTAGGGCAGAATCTTTCCTTCTCGGGCGTTTCCATGGGAGCCAGTGCCGCTGGCGCTCTTGTTCCCGTACCGGGAGTTAATATTGCAACTAGCATGGCAGCAGGTGGCGCAACGGCTTATCGTATGCAGAGTTATCAGGCCATGAATGACTGGTTGACCAAAGTAAACGAAGAAAGCATTAAAAACTTTGGACGACCGATCACACCGGAAGAAGAAGCAGTATTTAAGCGTAAATTTGACACTCTCGCCACTGAATCAGGTTTATGGGAAGCAGGGCCGGAAGCCGTCGGTAATGTTCTGGAGCTGGCATTGATGGCAGGGAAAGGAACTTTGCCCGGTCGTATAGCAAGCATGATTCCCAAGGGTGTTCTCGGAAAGATTGTAAAAGGTGGCGCTCGTGCGGCCGGTATTGTTGGAACGGAAGAGGCAACGGAAACAGTTACTCAGATGGGACAGCAGAATGCCGAGGTTAAAGCCGGTCAGTCTAATGAACCTCTTCGCCAGTGGACAAGTCCCGACGATTGGTTGAAATCCGCGGGAGAAGTATTGCCAAGCGTACTGCTGTTATCTGGATTTATGACCGGTGGCGGTATGGCTTACAGGGGAATGAAAAAAGGAAAAGACGAAACAAAGAAAACCGACAAGCAAACGGAAACCCCTCAGTCCCCACAAAAGACAATGATCGAGCAACCGGAAGTAGAGATTGAGACATTCAAGCAAAAACTACTTTCCGGAAACCTTACTAAAGATGAAGCCCTGGCGCATAGAAAGAATATATTAAAAACCATGCCAGAGGCAGAGGACGCTATAAATAGTATTATCGTTGAAGCAGATACCAATAAATTATTTAAGGAGGCACAAAATGCCACGGAAAAAGAGCCAGAGGGTGATATCAGCGAACATAAGGGAACTGGTGGAGTCGGGGAAACCACAGAAACAAACAGTATCTCCGGAGAAGTGCAAGAAAAAGTAGATGTGCCGATTAATGAACCAGAAGATAACGCCCGTAAAGTGGACAATCTCAATAAGCAGTTGAGCAAAGTAAAGGGCGAAGGAAAGGCGGCAGTCGCAAGACGCAAAAAAATACAGGAGAGAATCGACGCTTTAACCCCTGCTGAGACTTCTACTATTGAGACACCGGAAGTAAAGGGCGCGGAGATCGTTGAACCTGCGGCAAATGCGGAAGTTTTGCCACCTGAGATAACCGATGATCAAATGCTTGAAGCTATGCGTCCGGGAACGGATAAGTTTGAATTGGGTGGTCTTTACAGGCAGAAAGGTAAACCAAAGGCTAATTCGATAATTATAAAAGGCATTGATGAAGCCGGCAAGATTGACGGCGCATATATCCATAAAGGAGGGTTGTTATCTCCTGCCAAATTTACAAAGGATGAACTGATTCCTTTCGCTCCTGATGAAAAACAGGTTTCTAATGTGAAAGCCATGTTCGGGATTAAGACGCAAACAAAAGAACCCCTTACCACAGGCGAAATCACGCCTATTCAGGATAAGTTTACAGGCAATCAGTTGGAAGCACCTAAAGAGCCATGGGAAATGACGAGGGAAGAATTTTCTGATTATTTATTCTCAATAGGAAAATCAGACAAGAAAGATTTTAAGTCACGCCAAGAAGCGGTAGCCCATGATAAAAAGCAGGCAAAAGAGCGGCAATCTTTATTAAAGGAAATAAAACCGACACCGGAACAGGTTGATAAATTAGAAAGTGATACTGGAATATCTATAAACAACACACATAAATATTTTATCGTGAAAGCCCTTTCCGAAGGTAAACTAGTTCCCCCGGAAGTCTTAAAGGATTATCCTGATCTGCAGAAGAAGGAATCCGCAACCCAAAAACCGGATCTTAAAAGAGTGATCGATGTTTACGGCAGATACCATTATATTGACACAAACGAATTAACGACCGATAGAAAAATCCTAAAAAGATATAATTCTAATGGAGAACGCCCTCTTGACGATACAGGACTTCACCGCGGGAATATTGTTGACGAAAACGATGCCGCGGCTGTTGAAAAAGCGAAAAAAACAGCAAGACTAAGAAGCCTCGAAAATAAAGCACAGAAAAAAATATTATCACCAGAGGAATTGGAAGAGGCAAAAAAACTTAATCAAGAAATTACAAAGGAGGCCACCCCTAAGAAGAAAACCGAGACCGTGCTGAAGAAGAAACCAAAGAAGAACATCATGGAGAAAGCCCCTCCCGGCGGATGGACGGAAGCCGATAAGGTGCCGGAGAAATACAGGAAGAAAGCGGAACCAAAACCCGAAGTTAAATATACTGCCAACGCTGATAAAGGCGGCAGGTTGATTGGCAAGAATCCAGACGGACATAATCTTTATGAACGTGGTGATGGTGTCCGATATTTCACTGATGGACGTATAAGAGTAACCGAACCCGTTACAATGGCTATGACACGCGGCGGGGTGCAACCCGAGATTAATCCTGATAACCGCCGGGATCAGTGGAAGACGGAAGAGGAAATAGGAAGAACGGAAGAACCGGCAACGGTGGTTAAAAAAGAAGAAGACCTTTCCACGAAGTCAACTGGCGATCTGGTTAAAGATATGTTCGATATTATCAATGAGCATATTGGAGAACGCGGCTCTATTTCCACCAAAGAACTTGACGAAACTCTTTATCAGAAATTAAAGCCTTACCTTGCTGAGATTGTAAACCGTGCGAAAGCGAAAGCCCTTGACGTAAGAGCTTATCTATTCGGTGCGGTTGATTCCATGCCGGAAGGAAAGGCGAAAAAGGTATATGAGGCAGCGGCGCGAAAATATGCCGATGAACTCGATGATGAACATTATGAGAGGTTAGCCGCAAAAGTTCCTGAATGGGTAAAACCCAATACAGATTTTGTTTTAACAAGCGGCTTGACCGCATACGTCGAAAGCATAAATGGCGATCAAATAACATGGAGAACTGGCCGCGATAGGCATACGGATTCGATAGAAAAGTTTTTAAGGTTTGCAGAAACGCCAAAGGCAAAGACCGAAACTATTGACAAAAACACAAAAAAGGATTATAATATAACCAAGGAAGGTGAGAAAAATGAACATCCCGCAAATGGCAGCACAGGCACGGGAACACTGGAAAGTGACGAATCCGGAAGTCTATCAGCAGATGGTAGAGGACAAGGCACTCGAAGGGGAGAGCGAAGCGGCGGCGAAACTGACAATGAGGGAAATGCAGACCTTGATGCAGGGGGGCTCGACGGAAGCGGAAGCGTGGCAGGACAGTCGTCACCTGTTCATCTTCAAGACAGCGGAACAGATAGCGAAGTCTTACCGTCCGGACCATCGGCAGTAGAAGAGCCGGCCAGTGAGCCGCGCACCATTCAATTATCCGGTGTCAATCCCGGAAATTACCGAATAACAGAAGAAGATGATATTGGCAGTGGAACCCGCGGCCAGAAGATTGACCGCAATATTGCGGCGATTCGTCTTATCAAGAAACTGGATCAGGAACACCGTTATCCCACCAAAGAAGAACAAGCCGTACTCGCCAAATATGTCGGATGGGGCGGGATAAAGAACGTCTTTGACGAGACCAGTAACAAACCTCAGGACCAGAGAGCTTATTCCGACCTTAAAGAATTACTGACAAAAGAAGAATTCTTTGAGGCGCGTCAATCCGTTTTAAACGCACATTACACAAGCCCCCAGGTTATACGTTCCATATACAAAATAATGCGTCATTTCGGGTTTACGGGCGGTAATATCATTGAACCTACCTATGGATCAGGCAATTTTATCGGCCTCATGCCGGAAGATATGGCCGCTTCTTCCAAGTGGTACGGCTCAGAACTCGATCCGATCACGGCCAAAATAGGGCAATACCTCTATCCCGAGTCTCAGCTTATTCATTCCGGATTTCAGACGGCAGAATTCCCTTACGGTAAATTCGATGCGGCCGTCGGCAATCCTCCTTTTGGCGACGTAAGGATATCCGACACGCGGAAAGACAGGGCGGAAATCAGCCGGATGAAGATACACAATTACGTCATATCCAAAACCGGTATGCACTTAAAGCCGGGCGGAGTAATGGGTATGGTTATCACTACCCGTTTTCTTGACACGGCAGATCCCGAAGCGAGAGAATTCCTGGCAAAACAATTCAAATTACTCGCGGCAATCCGTTTGCCTAATGACGCCTTTGCCAAAAACGCAGGAACGGAAGTCACGACCGACCTTGTATTTTTCCAGAGATTAATGCCTGGCGAAGAACCGAATCTATCCGCTAAGTGGCTGACGACCGGCGCGACCATGACCAACAAGGGCGGCGAAGAAATCACGCTGAATAAGTATTTTGCAAAGAATCAGGACTTAATGTTAGGCGAGCCCTCCATGAAAGGCACGATGTACGGCGGCGCCTGGAAAGAAGGCGGCAAGGGTGAGTTTACCCTCAACAAACGAGAGGGCGAAGATATTGAAAGCCTGATTGATAATTTACTTGAAAACTCAATATTGGCAGAATTTAAAGATGTCGCTAAAAGCAATAATGACAAACTGGATGCCGCCGCTCTTTCTCTTGTACCCAATAAAGAAGATGTTGCCGTCGGCGGCTTCTTCATGGACAAAGACCGGATTTATATGCGGGAGGATAACGACGAATACGGCAATCCGACCTACGCGCGCCTGAGTCCTAAAACAAAATGGACAGAGAAGCAATTACTCGGCGAAACCCGCTATATGCGTATTAAGGGAATGTTGGAAATCAGGGCAAAGGCTTATGAACTTGTCAATGCAGAGCGTTTTGATCTTAGCAATATTGAACAGTTAAGGAAACAACTCAATTTCCTATATGATAATTTTGTAAAACAGCACGGATTTATAAATGAAAGTTCCAACTTCTCTTTAATGTCTGACGATGTAAAAATAGAATTCGGCCTGGAAATAGACTTTAAAAAGGAAATAACCAAAGCCAAAGCCAAAACATTAGGGATTAAGCCGTCTCCGGCCAGCGCGGTAAAATCAACTATCCTTAATGAAAGAATGTTTTACCCTGAGAAAGAAATCCTTTACGCTAAAGATTCCGCAGACGGTTATAATATTTCATTATCTCAAAAGGGTAAACTGGACATTGATTATATTGCTAAACTGACGGGAACACCGAAAGAAAGTGTTATCGCCGATCTCGCTAAGGATGGTTTGATCTATCAAGATCCTGATACAAAAGAATGGATTCAGGAGGATGAATATCTCTCCGGGAATGTTAAGGGGAAATATAAAAAGGTTGAGGGGAAAGAGGGATTTGAGAAAAACGCAAAGGCCTTAAAAGCAGTCTTCCCCGCCGATGTTCCAACGGAAAGCATATTCGCCAATCCCGGAGCGACATGGATTCCGGAAAAGGTCTATGAGCAATTCGGCCATTTTATCGGGGTAACAAACCCGAGCGTCTCCATTTACAGAAACAACGGCCACTTTGTCATGCGCTCGTCCGGTGAAAAGCAGAATGATATTAACGTCGCCTGGCAGAACAAATATTACGCTCTTTCCGATATTTTCAGCGCCGTCGCCAACAATAAGGTACTGATCGCCTGGGACGGTACGGGAGACGAGCGCATCCAGAACAAAGAACAGACCGCGGAACTGGCGACCATCGTCAAGAACGTGAGAAGCACATTCTTTGATTGGATATTCGCTGACGACACAAGAGCAAAAGAATTAAACAAGATTTACAATGATACGCAGAATACTCACGCGAAAAGGAAAAACGACGGTAAGCTCCTTCATACCGTAGGCGCTTCTCCGGCTGTTATTTTACGTAATACCCAAAGAGACGCCGCTTGGAGGATCATTCAATCGAAAAGGGTATTGCTTGATCACTGCGTAGGCGCCGGTAAAACCTATACGATTATAACCGGCGTTCAGGAACGGGTACGCATGGGATTGACACGCAAGGCTATGATCGCCGTGCCGAATCATCTTGTCGGCCAGTGGGCGGCTGATTATGTGCGCCTTTATCCTGGCGCGAGAATACTCGCGGCAACCAAGAAAGACTTCTCAAAGCCAAACCGCCGCCGGCTCTTCGCGCGAATCGCCACAGGCAAATATGACGCGGTTATCGTCGGGCATTCTTCTTTCGGCTTTATTCCGCTCGAGCCGGAAGCCATTACCAATTTGATGATGGAAGAAATCGCGCAGTTAGAACAGGCCGAGGCGCAGGCGAAAGCCGACGGCAACAAGAGGCTGGTTAAGACATTGGCAAATAGAATCGCCAAAAAACGTGAGAAGATAACTGAATTGCTCGGACGGCCCAAGGATAATGTCACGACCTTTGAAGGCATGGGGATTGATCACTTAGTCGTTGATGAATCGCACGAGTTCAAGAACCTTGAATACTCGAGCGCCATGCAGAACATTACCGGCATGGGTAATCCCATGGGCTCCAAGAGAGCCTTTGATATGTACGCAAAAATCCGCTGGCTTACAGCCCAAAAGGACTATGCGCTTAATTTTGCCACTGGAACGCCGATCAGCAATTCCCTCGTCGAAATGTATGCGCTTCTCCGCTACATGAACAGAGATGCCCTTTACGCCAGAGGCATTGATGCCTTTGACTCATGGGCGAATACCTATGCCAGCATAGAACCGAGAATTGAATATACAGCCTCGCAGAAATTAAAGCAGCGGACAGTTATGGCGACATTCAATAACCTGCCTGAGCTCCTGCAATTATATGAGGAATTCGCCGATATCGTGACCATGCCGGATTTGAAACGCATTTACGCCGAGCAGATCAGAGAGAGAAACGCCCGGACCGGCGGAAACGAAAGCGAAGAATTTCCGATACCGAAAGTCAAAGACGGTGGCCGCGTCCTCGATGTGGCAGAACCTTCTCAGGAACAGATTGAATATGTTGATTACCTTGTCGCCAGAGCGGAACGCCTGGAAGAACTCGGCCGGAAGAACGATCCAAAAATCGATAATCACTTATGGATTATGAGCGACGCCCGGAAGATGGCGCTTGATGTTCGGCTGGTTGATCCCACGGCAAAAGAAAACCCGAACAATAAAATTAACCGGGCAACAAAAAAGATAAAAGACATTTACGACAGAACGGCAAAGGACAGGGGCGCTCAGTTAGTTTTTTGCGATTTGTCCACTCCTGCAGGTACGGCACAGAAAAACGCCGCTGTATTTATCAGAGAAGCATTAAATAAAGCGCATTTGGAAAATGATGCACGAACCAAGGCAATATTGGATTCCTTATCTACTTATCAGGAAAAATGGGGATATCTCAGGAACAGACTTGAAGCGGAGATAGAAGCGATTACCGATCATTCACAGGCCGAAACTGATCAATATATGAAACGCCGTGAAGAAATCGAAGAATATCTTGAAAAGGTTACGGATGATGTCACCGCAGACTTAACTACCGCCGACACGGGATTTTCAGTTTATGATGAAATGAAATCTAAACTGATCATGATGGGAATTCCAGAGGGCGAAATCAAATTCATCCATAGTGCCAATACCGAACAGCAAAAGGAAGATTTGTTTGCAATGGTCAATTCTGGCCAGGTTCGCGTATTGCTCGGATCGTCTCAGAAGATGGGCGCAGGGATGAATGTTCAGGAGAGACTTGTCGCCCTTCATCACATGGACGCTCCATGGAGGCCGTCGGATGTTGAGCAGAGAGAAGGCCGTCTCGTCCGCCAGGGAAATAAACTTTATTATATCGATCCTACAGGATTTAAAGTTGAGATAATTGCTTATTCCACGGCCAACACATTCGACGCGGTTATGTGGCAGATACTCGCCAGAAAAGGCGGTATGCTCGATGATTTCAGAAGCGGCCGGCGCAGTGTCGAAGAAGTCAATACCGATTCGGCCAGTTATTCCGAGTTTATGGCGGAGACTACCGGCAACCCGGCATTTAAAGAAAAATTCCAGTTAGAGAACGATATTCAAACACTGGAGGCGATTAAGAACAGGACGGCCACGCGGTTGCGTTCGTCACAGCAGAGCCTTGATTATAATAAAGACGCCCGGATAGAGGCGCAGAAGGAAATAGAAAAGCGCGATAAAGTAATCGATGATCTTAGGGGCCAGTCAACATTTACCTTTGAAGGGAAGAAATATAAAGATAATGCCAAAGCCCTTGTTGAGAAAGAGGCCGACGAGATTGCCGCGTATAATGCACTGGTTAATAAAAAATATAATACGGAAATCGATGCGGCAACGGCAGAAGCATTTAAAAAAGAAGGCTTGACTCCCCCTGAAAGGCCTAGCCAATCTGATTATCATTCTGGTAAAATGAGCGTTAATGAATATAATGCCGCGCAAGTTGAGTATAGTAAATTTTGGGGAGACGAGAAAAATACTAAGATAGTTGCTGATGCCATCAAAGGTATTAAGAAACCAACGAATAAACACTTCCATTCTAGCAAGTTGGCCAAGAGCGATAAATCCGGTGTTATAGCGGCAGGTCTGAAAATAGTGGAGGAAATTAACGCACTCGATGAAGGAGAATCCTTTACATATCAACTAGGAAATACAGAGATTGAGATTAAAAAACTTGAAAGCGGATGGACGGATAAAAAAGCAGAAAACCCCGTGCAGTTATGGGATTATGTGATTACTGCTGACGGAATGTTTTTAAGACGCCTTGACCATGATAAATCTTTTGATGAAAGAGATATATGGAATCTTTTGAATGTTGAATATGTAAGTAATAAAATGGCAGAACATCGCGATTTTGCCGCAAACTATATTGCTCGCATGGACCAATCCGACGAGATATCAAGACACACTCTTAAGTCTCTTCAATTCAAAGATGAAGAAAAATTACAGAAGATGAAAACCCGCTATCGGGAAGTATTAACTGAGGTTCAAAAAGCGGAGGAAGAAATAGGAGCGCGCCGGGCGTCAACCGGAAATAAATATATTAGTAAGGATCGTCCGAGATTCCCGGATGGTGTTTGGGTATCAAAAAAACATCGCAATGAAACCGTCGAATCGCCGGAAGTGGATATCGACGAAGACATTGAAACGATAAAGGCCAAACGAGACGCGATCAAGCATGATTTGTTTGATGAAGAGGGCAATGATCCAAATGAAGTAGCACAACAATTATTCAATAAAGGATATGAGCGATTAACCGATAGTGAAACCGTTCAGGTCCAAGATACAATCGCCTTCAAATATGCAGAATTCGCACGATACGAGGCCATTCTTTCACAGGAAGACGAAGCACATATTGAGAATGCCCAGGATAAACTTGATATGGCGCAAGACATTTGGAACGAATGGCACGAAGGCGAGGCCTATCCGCAGGAAATAAAACTCGCACAAAAAGTTATTAACAGTATCCGGTCCGGGCAGGGGCGCTTATTCAATGGCCAGCAGTATGCTGTTCGAGAAACTGGCACGTTCCAACTTCCCACACTTTCCGAAGTTCAGGACGTTTTTAAAGGCCAGGAAGTAACTCAAACTTCTGATGGTAAGATATGGATTAAAACAGCAGGCGGCAAATATCTTACCATTCTGAATGTTGATCATATTGAACCTGATAAAATTACAATGAATATAGGTTATAGTCGTTCTTCTCTTAAACCTACAGAGAAAATAGCAGGCGCATACCTGAAAGTAGGAAACGAAGGGCAGATAAGACTTGTCCGAGGACAGGCCGATAAACAAACACTTTACCACGAATCAGTTCATTTCATGGAAGATTTGGGTATTCTCCGCCCTCTGGACGTTGCCGCTTTAAGAGGCCATATTAAGAGACTCGTAAGAGAAGGGAAGTTTCAGACTCAGAACAAAGACGATATAGGCGGCTCGGAAGATAGAGCTAACTTTATTGCGGACGCTTTAACTTCTCCACCAGTGGGACCAATCCGACGCATAATAAACAGAATTCAGGACTTCATTGATAAACTGGTGAATCTCTTTAGTAGAACCACAAGAGGGGTTATCCGGGATATTAAGAGCGGAGAAATCTATAACGAGAAGCCGACAATCAGTGGAGCTTTAAGGGATATATACGACGAGCCGGGAGTAGAGACGGGGCGGTATAACGTCAATCCACCAATAGCAGATACCTTCTTTTCTCAACTATCAAAGGTCGTAGAGGTAAAACTGCCGAACGCCGGAACTCCTGAGCAATTCCGCAACATGATCACCGCTTGGGCGAATAAAGGTGAATTCAAAACCGATGAACTGAAATGGTCAGGGCTCAATGAATGGTTAGACGGGCAGACCGGAAAAATCAGTAAGAAGGACGTTGTTGATTATCTGGCACAGAATCAGGTACAGATTCAAGAGATAACGAAAAATGGTCAAGATATTCTTGCCGAAAAGATAAGAATAGAAGCAGCGTTCCAATCGGTAGGATGGGAAATCGGCAGGGAAATGGGCGGCGATATTGAGGTAACAGACCGAAACGGAGAACTCGTTGAACCTGAAACCGTTAGAGAAGAAGCTCCTGAATTGTACGATATGGGGATCAGATATTCCGAAATTAATGATGGGGAAGCAATAGAAGATGTAAAATTTTCTTCATACCAACTCCCCGGCGGAGAGAATTACAGAGAGTTGTTGCTGACGCTGCCGGGCAAAGTTGAAATACCAGAAGGATGGGAAGCGGAAAAGAACGAAGATGGTACATGGGATGTTTTTGACGAAGAAGGTAATCCCATGCAGGTTGACCAAGAAGCAAAAACTGAACGTGATGCTATCCTTGCCGTTGCCGGGAACAGAGACAAATTAGGCGACGCTTACAAATCCCCCCATTGGGAAGAACCCAACGTTCTCGCTCACATCCGAATGAATGACCGTGTTGATGCCGAGGGAAATAAGGTACTGTTTCTGGAAGAAGTGCAGAGCGATTGGCACCAAGAAGGTAGGAAGAAAGGATATGGAATTGATACATCAAAATGGAAAGCAACTATCAATCCATCTTTCCAAGGAGAATGGGCAGTTGTAAATGAACATCTCGATAGGATAGGATACGCACCATTGTCTGCCGCTAAAACGTCACAAGAAGCAATACAATATGTAGCAAAAAATCAAGTGACTGGTATTCCCACCGCCCCCTTCTCAAAGACCTGGCCGGAACTGGTAATGAAACGTATGCTCAGGTACGCTGCGGAAAACGGTTACGATAAACTAGCCTGGACAACGGGAGAACAGCAGGCTGAGAGATATGATTTAAGTAGAGAAGTTTTTTTAATTAATTACAGTAAGGAAAAAAATGCGCCCGATGATATTAGACACGTAGAAGTAGTTACTAAAAATCATGGCGAACCGTCATTCGATGTAGATATTACTACCGGCAACATTAAAAGCGAAGGAATGTTTCAAGGCAAGCAACTCGACGAAGTTGTAGGCAAAGAGATTGCACAAAAAATAATGGAAAGTGATGGTAAATTTACAAAGCTTTCCGGCCTCGACCTCAAAGTCGGCGGCGAAGGGATGAAAGGCTTCTATGATTCCATCATTCCCTCATTCCTGAATAAGTACGCGAAGAAATGGGGCGCGAAGGTTGGGGAAATTAAAATAGAAACAGTCCCTAGAAATGATCAAGAAGCGGCATGGATCATTGATGCTGAAAACGTAGCGGCTGACGAAAATGAAGAACAAGAAGTTGTTGTACGAGATTCAAGAACAATGGAAGGTGTTCACGAACCATTTAATAGTTTACGGGAGGCAGAAGAATGGTACGATAAAAATAATCCAAGCAAGGATGAAACGATTGTCCATTCCCTTGATATCACTCCCACTATGAAACGTGATGTCCTTTATCAAGGGCAACCGATGTATGCGCTCCGTAACCAAACCGATCCGCCCGTCTCCAATGATCCGAAGGTTCTCAATCTTTACCTGAAAGACGAGACGGATGCTATTGTTCAAACCATAGTTAACAAACTCAAGCCTAAAAATATGACATGGCTAGAGACCATGCTGAAATCTCCCGAATGGTTTGACCATCCGCAAATAGGTAATATCGTCAAACTCTTCATGCGCGACCGGAACGAAATCTATCACGAAACATTCAACGACCTGAATATGACCGACGACGTTGACTCTCCGGAAAGCACAGTCACGGAAGCGGCCAAAGCCCTTAAGAATAAAGGTTTGTCTCTAACCGAGAGAATGACCGGCAAAGTTTCAAAGGAATATCAGCGCCTACAGGATATCATTGACGAGGGAGATACCTCATGGAAACGAAACCTGAAAGAACCTCTGGAAAAACAGATAGCGGACTTCGAGGCTCATATCCGGAAAGAGGGCGCCACTGACGACACTATCAGGGTATGGAAACTTTATAGAGAATCTTACGATAAAGCCCTTGACCTGCAGACCAGACAACTAAGAAACATGATTGCGGAGATAATCGAAGAAGCTCATTTCAAAGGCGAGACGCCGGACCTTTCCGAAATGAAGCAATCCCTCAAAGGCGCTCTTGCTATGATGGAAGAATGGAGAGGCTTCTACGCTCCACGTCTCAGGGAAATGGGAAACTGGAAGGTTCAGGCCTATAAAGAGCATGGGCCCATGAAGGAAAACAGGGAATGGTACAGGGAGCACCGCAATTCAGAACTGGCCGCGCAAAGACTTTCCAAGAAGTTAGAACGTGAGGGATGGAAGATATTTAACGTCGGAGAAATTGAGCGAATCCCTGAGACGATTTATCAGGACGTAAACGCCATGGCCACGGCAAAATTGATTGATACGGCCCTTGAAAAACTGAGTAAGAAGAGCGAACTGAAAAATAATATGACCGCTCAGTTCAATGAAGAAATACTAAGGGAAGTTTCCAACGCGATCAAAGCGCGTGGTTATCGGTCCACAATGATTCACAGAGGGCGCGGAGTTATCCGGGGATTTGTTGAAGATCCGATTCAAAGGCATTTACAGTATATTAATAACCTTTCCGGTGGGATTTCCAAAGCCCGTACCGCGCGTATGGCCATGCAAGAACTCCTGGGCGATAAGGTAATGGGCCAGCAGATCGGCGGCATCGATCCGGTTAAGGACCCGAAAGCCTTTGCCGTCGCACAAGACTATATTCAGGAGCAACTTAGAAACGCCGACTCTTCCGACCGGATAATAGGCCTTGCAAAGAGTATTGCAACCTTTAAATTCCTGGGTTTCAATCTCCGGTCTCTGGCTGTCAATATGACCGCTATAATGACCACAGCGCCGTCGGCAATCCACCAATACGCTATGGGCGGAAATGGTTCAATGGCCAGAGTAATGAACGAACTGGCCCGGGCAGGTAAAGACTACGGTATGGTAATGGCCGGTAGAAAATTACACAATGCCGACGAGCAGGCCTTTATTGACGATGTTCATAAGAAGGGTTGGGACGACGCGCAATATACAAGAGAAGCTTTGGGCGAATTGTCAAAGACTCATTCACGGATTTGGTCTTCGATGATGGACGGCTCGATGTGGATGTTCGGTAAATCGGAAAAGTGGAATCGCGGCACTACAATTTTGGCGGCCTATAGACTTGCACGGAAGAAGGGCATGGGCCACGTTGAGGCAGCAGAAGCAGCAAAGACTTCTTCCGATAAAGCGCACGGCGTTTACGGCAAGAGCACTATGCCGATGTGGGCGCAAGGGACAAACCCCGCAGCGAAAATAGGCCAGATGGCTTATGTATATTCTAAATTCGGGCATAATTATTTACAGATGCTCTATGATTTGGGCATCAAAAAACATAACATCAAAGCGCTTATGTTTGCTTTCCTCTCTCCGTTAATACTAGCAGGAGCGGCAGCGCTTCCCTTTAAAGACGTTCTTTTCGCTTTCGCCGGAGTAATATTAAGATCATTGTTTGGTGAAGATAAAGATCCGGAGAAGTGGGTTTGGGATATAATAAGAGAACACCTGGGCGCGGATGCTGAAAAAATAGGGCGCCATGGACTGACCGGAGCGGCCGGGATTGATATATCCGGATCATTAAGCATTGGAATAGGCATACCGAAGAACTTTATTGATCTTACGGGAGCTATCGGCGGGGTATTTACAGAGGGGAAAGAAGCCATTGAGAATATGGGCCGTGGAGATTTTGGGAAAGCGGCAGAACATTTATTACCTTCCGGTGCTTCTAATATTGTGAGGGCGTTCAGAGAGAATAAAGAAGGTGTTACGACACGCAATAATCGCCGCGTATGGAACGAAGAGGGTAAACCTTTTGTGCCAGATATCGGCGCGAGTGTGACCAGAGGTTTAGGTTTCCGATCTACTGATCAGGCTATTTTATCTGAAAGGACGTGGGAAGGGCACAGGGAACAGGCAACTATGGCCGAGAAACGTAGTGCTATCTACGAGAGATATCGCGCGTGGATGATTGGGGGACGTAAAAACAATGACGAGTATAAGAGTATAATTAGAGATGCGAGGGAATTTAACGCCGCCGCTAAAGATATGAGGGGTGTGCCGCGCATAACCTCTGATTCCTTAAGAAGCCAGCGACGACAATTATCGCATCCGTCAAAAAACGAAAGGGCCATACTGAGAGATTAAAAAAAGGCTTGCAATGTATAAAAACTTTATATTATAATACAGCCACTAAATAATTGAAAGTTATAAAAATTAGACTTGAAAAAAAGAGGCAAGACCATGAAATAAAATTTAACAACTAACCAAAGTTTAGGATGGCCAAGGAAGGTCGGCAGGTAGAAATACCTTGCCGGCCTTTTTGTTTAAAAAGGAGGAACCATGAAAAGGGTATTCAGTATTATCTTAATGATCTTGCTACTTGCAAGCACATCATTTTCTGCAACAGTTTATAACACCATTCAATTGAGGCGCGGGACAGCAGCAACATGGACATCGGCTAATCCGGTTTTATCTCAGGGTGAACCGGCCTACGAAACAGATACGGGACGCCTTAAAATCGGCAACGGTACGTCTCATTGGGTTAGCCTGGATTATTACCCTACGACATATTCAGAAGAATGGATAACTCAAAATGCAACATTTACCTATATATCAGCCACTCAATTCAGCACAACGGGAAACGTAACTTCTTCTTACCCCGTTGGAATAAGAGTAAAGGCCGTTGTTACAGCCGGTACTATTTACGGGACGGTAACGACGGTAGCGGCAAGCGGAACTCCGACAGTTACGACCGTCACGGTGGCATGGGATTCCGGATCTTTGGACTCAGGACTATCAGCGGTCAGCATAGGCATATTCTCCCCTGTAAATTCAGCAGTCCCACCTAAATTCTTTATTGCAACCGGCGTTATTGTCCCTTATGGCGGATCTACCGCTCCTTCCGGTTGGCTTATGTGTTACGGACAAGCAGTTTCCAGAACGACTTACTCAGATTTATTTGCCATTATTGGAACTACTTTCGGAGCGGGCAACGGCACGACTACTTTTAATGTGCCTGATTTACGCGGACGCTCAGTAATAGGTCCCGACAATATGGGCGGAGGCGCGGCAGGAAGAGTAGCCGCGGCAACCGCGGCAGGCTATACGGCAGGAACGGAAACCGTTGATCTATCCCACACCCATACTACGGCAGACCATGTTTTAACCAGTGACGAGATACCCGCGCATTCCCATACAACCACTTTGAAGGTTGGTGAGACACAAGCCGAAGTCGTCGGCGGACAATTAGGAACAACCACTGCAACGGCCACTACTTATACGGTAACATCAAGTATTGTCGGCGGCGGAGAGGGACATGATCACGGCGCAACTACGAGCTCATTGTCTGCGACGCAAAGCGTAATGAACCCATATTTATCGGTGAATTACATTATCAGATATTAGAAAGGGCAGGGCTTAGTTTACCCTGTGCTAGCAGGGATACGGACAAAAGGGAATCCGTCTAAGCCCCGAAAGCCACTAACATATAAAAGGGGAAACGTCAATTATGGATACTTTCTTTAAGATTATCAATGTGGTTATGGCGATTGTTGTCTTGTATATCGGGTATAAGCAAACCCAAAAGTATCGCAATGAGGACAAGAAAGAGAAACTGCAATCTGCTCTTGATGAATCCCACCGTAACGAACTTAAGAAATCTATTAAAGGCATTTCGGACACTCTTAAAAAGACCACAGAAGATATATTCTTTATGTTTGATAATCACGGACATGAGATACTTTGCAATAACGAGTCGTGTACGAAACCGAGAACGGGGAAAATTTTCATAGCTCCGCCTCAGCAGAGAAGGGAGAGCGACAGGCTATGAAAACAATCGACATCAAGGAACTGCTTTTAAATACCTTCGGCCACTTGGACGATAAACAATTAATGGCCTTAACTATTTATGGCGAGGCCAGAGGGGAAAGTGAAGAAGGTAAAATTGCCGTTGGCTCAGTTATCCTGGAGCGTGTTGATCATCGGGATTGGGACGGCGACACTATTCAGGAAGTATGCTTAATGCCTTATCAATTTTCCTGTTATCTTCCGGCCGATCCTAATTATCCCGCACTTAAATTAATCGCCCAGGATTGGGAAACTAAATATCTTCATTCAACGGACCTTCGAGAATGCTACCGTATTGCCTGTGATATGTTGGCCGGTCTAATTCCCCGGACAAAGGGAATAGCTGAGAGTCACGCCACACAATATTTAACAACTGCATTGCGAAAAACAAAGGCTTGCCCGAAGTGGGTAAATACAATGAATCTGGTCGCCTTGGTAGGTTCGCATGAGTTTTACGCTTAAGGTGATTTTATGACCTGGAAAACGCTTAATACAACAATGAAGTTAATCGTAGCCGGCATTTTTATTGTGGCGCTGTTAGCTGTGGCGTCAGCGTTTCATAGTTGGTTTGCTGATAAGCCGACGATATCCCAAAGCGAGTATGCCCCGGCCAAAGAGATTAAGAAGGCGATAAAAATAGAACATAAAAAAATAACCGTCCATGCCCCGATCGATGTTCTGGATAAAGACGAAGCGGTTAAAAAGCTAAAAATTAACGATCCGGTTAAATCGGATAAAAATAAACAGATCACAACAACTGCCGAGATTCAGCCATACGACGGCAAGACGAGCGTTATTTCGGTATTGGATACATCGACCGGCATGAGTGAGATTATCGCCAAGCAGGAGCCATTATCCTTCTTTGGCTTTGAAAATAAGAAAGAGTTGGGTGTCCGCGTCGGTTATTCCACAGACGAGTTTGAAATGCGATCAACCGTTTTTGGACGTTGGCAATTTTTGCGAGTTGGTAATTTTCATCTAGGAGTTTACGGCGAAGCAAATAGTCGCGGCGAAGGCATAGGACAACTGGAAATAAGTTATAAATTTTAAGGAGGAATTAACCGTGAAAGAATTTTTTAATAATCTGATCAGCAGGGACACACCGATATCTGTAATGCGTTATGTCTTTTTGATCTGTGTGGTGTTCATCGTCTTTACGATCTTAGGCGTTTGGGCTTATCTGTCCGTAAAATTAAAACTGATGCAGGAAGTGCCATGGGGCCTAGCCACATTTGCAATCGGTTTAATATCTATACTTGTCCTGGGTAAAGTATCTCAGGAGATTTGGGGAGAAAAACCCAAAGACGCAAGTGTAATTAAAGATAGCCAGTAGCTACTCTTTATCCAACTGCTGATCGACTCTCTTTCTGATATTCTCCATTCTGCTACTTTTCCATAGTTGGAAATCTGCCTTGATTCCTACGAAGAATTTCCTAATTGCGATTGCTATTTTTTTCATTTCACTACCTCCACAAAAGTTTTTTATCGCAAAAACGGACGGGAGTTCGACTCCCTGTTTTTGCGGTAGAAATGCGGTAGTAGTGAAATTAGATAGTTATAAAAAGGCGTGATAAAAAACGTAATAAAATCAAGGGTTGCGCTGCGGGTTCGACTCCCGCCGCCTCCACCATTAGGGAATCCAACAAAATCCAAAGAAGTATAAGAACCCGTTAGAAATAGTGGGTTTTTTCTATGGCAAAAAAATGGATATTTTGATATGTACAAATCAAAAGCAATAGATGAAATGACATCATTCGCCCTCACTTGCCCTCTCTGAAGATGATTTGATGCCTGTTAGCACGCGGTCTTCATAGTTTTTTGTTCTGATAGGAATTACTTAACTTCAAATTATTTTAACAAGATTAGAAAGAGTTCAACTTTTTAATCAGGTAAGGTTTTGGGAGATGACAATGGTTAAGAAAAAACATAATGATGTTATTCTCAAAAAATGCCCGACGGGCATCAAGGGGCTCGATGAAATCACGAAGGGAGGGCTACCGAAGGGCAGGCCAACACTGATCTGCGGCTCTGCGGGTTGCGGCAAAACACTTTTCTCCATGGAATTTCTCATGCGGGGCGCCATGGATTACGGTGAGCCCGGGGTCTTTATGACCTTCGAGGAAACGCCGGAAGATCTTGCGAAGAACTTCATGTCTCTCGGATTCGATCTTCATGACATGGTGAAACGCGGTCTCATCGCCACTGATCATGTTTATATCGAGCGCAGTGAGATTGAAGAGACAGGTGAGTACGATCTGGAAGGATTGTTCGTCCGCCTGGGCAGTGCCATTGATTCCATCGGAGCAAAACGGGTTGTCCTGGATACCATCGAAGCGCTTTTCTCCGGGCTGTCTAATACCGGTATCATCCGCGCAGAACTCAGAAGGCTTTTTCACTGGTTGAAAGAGCGCGGTGTAACCGCCATCGTTACGGGAGAAAGCGGCGACAAAACGCTGACACGCTACGGGCTTGAAGAATACGTGGCCGATTGCGTGATCTTACTCGATTTTCGCATTGACGAACAAATTTCCACGCGCCGTCTGCGTATTGTCAAGTACCGCGGATCATCTCATGGCGCCGACGAATACCCTTTCCTGATTGACGAAAGCGGCATCTCTATCCTGCCCATCACTTCTCTGGGACTCGATTATCCTGTTTCCCGCCAGCGCATCGCCACGGGCATCCCCAAGTTGGATGCCATGTTCGAAGGGAAGGGGTTCTATCGGGGCAGCACCATTCTTGTCTCGGGTACAGCGGGCACCGGCAAAACAAGTATGTCTGCCACCTTTGCCGACGCCGCCTGCCGGCGTGGTGAGCGCTGCCTGTATTTTGCTTTTGAGGAATCGCCCAGCCAGATTATCCGGAACATGGGCTCCATCGGCATCGATCTCACACGATGGGTGAAGAAGGGGCTGCTCAAGTTTCATTCCGCTAGGCCTTCGCTTTACGGTCTGGAGATGCATCTTGTCACCTTCCACAAAGTGATCGATGAGTTCCAGCCCCAGGTTTTTGTCGTTGACCCGATCAGCAACTTAAGCGCCGCGGGAACACCATCAGAGGTCAAATCAATCTTAACGCGCCTGATCGACCATTTGAAGATGAAAAATATCACAACTTACCTTACGGACCTCAACCATTTTGGAAGCAGTCTTGAGCACACCAGCGAAGAGATATCTTCTCTGATCGATACATGGCTGCTACTGAGAGATATCGAACTCAATGGAGAGCGTAACCGGGGCCTCTATATTTTGAAGTCCCGCGGCATGGCCCACTCCAACCAGATTCAGGAATTCCTGCTCACGAATCAGGGCATTGACCTGATCGACATCTATACCGGTTCGGGCGAGGTATTAACCGGCAGTGCCCGGGCAGCTCAGGAAGCCGGGGAAAAGGCCTCTGAACTGGCAGCACGGCGAGAGGCGGAACGCAGGCTCCGCGAGCAGGAGCGCAAGAGAAATGCCCTGGAAACAAAGATTGCCGCGCTGCGTGCCGAGTTTGATGTGGAAACACAAGAGGTGCAGTTGATGGCGGAAGAAGAGCAAAAAAGACAGGCTATGCTGGCCCAGGATCGCTTGGTTATGGCGCATCTGCGCAAGGGGAAAACTTCGGCTCCGCAGACGAAGCATTCGAAAAAGAAGAGAGAAAGGAGCATGCGCTGAAAATGGCTGCAACAGTAAAAGGAAATAAAAAGACCGATGCAACAGAAGAAATCTGGAATCTCAGGTTGTATGTCGCCGGTCAGACCCCGAAATCAATTACGGCCTTTGCTAATTTAAAGAATATCTGTGATGAGCACCTTGCCGGAAAATACCGAATTGAAGTCATTGATCTTTTAAAGAATCCCCAGCTGGCCAAAGGTGATCAGATTATTGCCATACCGACACTGGTTAGGAAACTACCCGAGCCGATTAAAAAGATTATCGGCGATCTGGCCAACACGGAACGTGTCCTGGTGGGACTGGACATTCGTTCTGTCTCAGGATGATAAGTCAGCAATCAGAGGTCAGGAATCAGGATTCAGTCTGCCTGAGCCGTAACTTATTGTAGTAACAGCGATGGAGATGAAAAAAGTGAAAACTAACACTGAGAAATTCGAAAAAGTGGCAGCTAAGCAGGACCGGGCAAAGTATGTTCTTCGGCTGTACGTCACAGGAATGACCCCAAAATCAACCAGGGCCATTACCAATGTCCAGACACTCTGTGAACAGTACCTGAAGGGTTGCTATGAACTCGAGGTGATTGACATCTACCAGCAGCCCAAACTGGCCGCGGGAGAACAGATTATTGCCACGCCGACGCTTATCAAGAAACTCCCCCTGCCGCTGAGGAAAGTCATCGGCGACATGTCGGATACGGAAAGGTTTCTTGTGGGCATCGATCTGAAATCCAAGAAATTATAAGAGCGAATAAATGAACAAAACGGATAAAACACGCCAGCAACTTTTGGACGAATTGCAGGAGCTCAAAGATCGGATGAAGGAATCCGATGAAACTCTGCGCGCCATCCTGAACGGTGAAGTGGATGGTCTCGTTGTGAAAACGGAGGAAGGCGATCGGGTCTTTACACTATCGGGTGCGGATCATCCTTACCGGATCATGGTCGAAACCATGAACGAAGGGGCCGTCACAATGGGCGCTGACGGCACGATCCTTTTCTGTAATCAACGTTTTGCAAATATCGTCAAAGCGTCTCTGAAAAAAATAATGGGATCTCCAATCTATCAATACCTTTCATCAACAGATATTCCATTATTTAAGACATTGATTGAACGGGGCATGAAAGGGAAAAGTAAGGCGGAAATCAAACTACAAACCGGATGTGAAAAATTCGTGCCTGTCTTACTTTCTATTAACGCTATTCAACACACGGATATTCCCGGTGTATTGTGCATGGTAGTTACCGACCTGACGGAACAAAAGCATAATGAAGAAATGCGGGTAGAGGAGCGGGCGCTGCAAAAATCCCATGACAAGCTTGAGCAGCAGGTAGAAGAGCGAACAGTTAAACTTCGGACGGCTCTTCATGAAATCAAAGAAATGAAAGATAAGCTCGAGGCCGAGAATATCTACTTCCGTCAAGAGCACAAAACAAAACATCAATTTGAGAATATTATCGGGCAGAGTGATGGTCTTAAGTATGTTCTCTATCGGGCACAGCAAGTTGCTCCAGGGAACACAACGATCCTCATCCTCGGGGAGACCGGTACGGGGAAAGAGCTGATCGCTGCCTCCATCCATAACATGAGTCCCCGAAAAGAAAGGCCATTGATCACGGTCAACTGTGCCGCCCTGCCGGGTAATTTAATTGAGAGCGAATTGTTCGGTCGGGAGAAGGGAGCATTTACCGGAGCAGATGCCCGGAGGATGGGGCGATTCGAAGTTGCTAATGGTTCTACAATATGTCTTGATGAGATCGGGGAGCTGCCGCTGGAGTTGCAGGGAAAGTTGCTGAGGGTGATTCAGCATGGCGAGTTTGAGCGTCTGGGTTCTTCCCAAACCATCAAAGTCGATGCGCGGATCATAGCAACGACCAATCGAAACCTTGAAGAAGAAGTTCGCCAGGGCCGGTTTCGGCAGGATCTTTTCTATCGGCTCAACGTCTTCCCCATCACGGTCCCGCCACTACGGCTACGCAAAGATGACATTCCGCTGATGGTCCAGGCCTTTATGGAACGGTATTCCAGAAAATTGGGCAAACAGATAACGAATATTCCGAAGGAAACGATTAAAGCACTGAAGGATTATCCTTGGCCCGGTAACGTCCGGGAGCTGGAAAGTATCATTGAACGAGCTGTGATCTTGTGCCCCGGGCCGGTTTTGCAGCTGGCGGATAAACTGGAGATTTCATCTCCCACACTTTCATCTGCCATGCGAACACTGGAAGATACGGAGCGAAGCCAAATTATAAAAATCCTCACGGAAACCAACTGGCGCATCGAGGGAAAAGACGGGGCCGCAGCTATCCTGGGCATCCATCCGAGTACTTTAAGAGCGAGACTGCATAAGCTGGAAATAGTGCGGCCGGAGACATAAGAATCAGATTGGCATATTTAAGAAAATTCTGGTATGTCTATCACCATGAAAAAACAAGCAAAAACAGTAAAAAAAGATCATAAAAGGGATAAATCTCCCCTTACCCGGATAAACCGTACAGATAACTTAACGAAGGGAACCTCCGTTACTCTTTTCAGTATTCCCTTGAGAGGTAACAAAGCGCAGAAAAAAATTTCCGGCTTACCAAAAGATACACTGGCGCGGCCCCAAAAAGATTTTCTTTTTCCCATAGCCGGTATCGGTGCGTCCGCAGGCGGACTGGAAGCCATCGAACAGTTCCTGCGGCATGTTCCCGCAAACAGCGGCGTCGCTTTTATCATCGTCCAGCATCTGGATCCGACCCACAAGGGTATGATGCACGAATTGCTTAAGCGCGCCACCTCGATGGAGATTTTTCAGGTCAAAGATGGAATGCGGGTCAAGCCAAACTGCGTTTATGTTATTCCCCCCAACAAGGACATGTCCATTCTGCACGGAGTACTGCATCTGTTCCAGCCGACGGCGCCACGCGGTCTGCGCCTCCCGATTGATTTCTTTTTGCGCTCCCTGGCCGATGACTGTCAGGAACACAGCATAGGCGTCATCCTCTCCGGCATGGGTTCGGACGGTACGATGGGATTACGCGCTATCAAAGAAAAGATGGGCGTGACGCTGGTGCAGGAACCTGCCTCGGCCAAGTTCGACAGCATGCCCCGCAGCGCCATTACGGCAGGTCTTGCCGACATCATCGCTCCAGCGGCGGATTTGCCCGGAAAGATTATCGACTATCTGAACCACACTATCTTCATTGCCAAAAATGGAATGCCCATGGAGGAGAAGGACCAAAGCGCTCTGGAGAAAGTCTTCATTCTCCTTCGCTCCAAGACCGGCCATGATTTTTCCATGTACAAAAAGAACACCGTTTACCGCCGGATCGAACGGCGCATGAGCATTCACAAGATCAACCGGATCGCGTCTTATGTCCGCTACCTGCAGGAGAATTCGCAGGAAGTTGAGCTTCTCTTTAAGGAGCTTCTGATCGGCGTGACCAGCTTTTTTCGTGACGATGCGGCATGGGAACATCTGCGTCTGAAGGTTATCCCGGCGCTGCTGAAAACCCGCGAAGCCCGACAAACTCTGCGGGCCTGGTCGGCGGGCTGTTCGACCGGAGAAGAAGCGTATTCGCTGGCGATGGCCTTCAAAGAAGCCGTCGAACAGATTAAACCGGCCCAAAATTTTAAACTGCATATCTTTGCTACCGACCTCGATCGCGAAACGATAGACAAAGCAAGGCAGGGATTCTATCCGGCTAATATCGTCGCGGACATAACCCCCGGGCGACTGAAGCGTTTTTTTAACAAGGTAGAAGGCGGCTACCAGATCGTGAAGGAGATTCGGGAAATGGTGACTTTCGCCACTCAGAATATCGTCATGGACCCGCCCTTTACCAAGCTGGATATCCTTGTTTGCCGCAACCTTTTAATTTATTTGACGCCGGAGCTGCAAAAAAAGCTCCTGCAGCTTTTTCATTATAGCCTGAACCCTGGCGGCATCCTGTTTCTGGGAAGTTCGGAGACCATCAGCACTTTCACCCATCTATTTGCGCCTCTTAACATCAAGACACGGATTTTCCGGAGACTCGAATCAGTCCTGCCGGCAGAAACACAGATATTCCCTGTTTCATTTTCTCCCGCCAAGTCGGGAGTTTCCAAGGAGTTAACGATGTTGAAACCTGCAACGAATCTGCAATCATTAGCCGACCAATTACTTCTGCAGCGCTTTTCCCCGCCCGCCGTTCTGGTGAACGAGAAAGGGGACATCCTTTATATCAGCGGAAGGACAGGCAAATATCTGGAGCCGGCTGCCGGCAAGGCCAACTGGAATATTTTTGCCATGGCCCGGGAAGGGCTCCGTTTTGATCTCGGCAGCGCTTTCCAGAAGGCCCTCAGACAAAAAGGAACGGTCACCGCCAAGGATCTTACGGTGGATGAAAACGGCGGCACGCATACAGTCGATATCACCGTCAAGTTTATTCAGGAGCCGGAGGCGCTGCGGGGAATGGTCATGATCGTTTTTACCGACGTGGAAACATCTCCGGCAAAGAAATCGAAGGTTGGCGCAAAGACCGCGCCTGCCGGTCATGCCCGGGTTCTGGAACTGGAGCAGGAACTGAGACATCTGCGCGAAGAGCTTCAGACAACCCGCGAAGAAATGCAATCTTCGCAGGAAGAACTCAAATCAGCCAATGAAGAACTTCAATCCACCAACGAAGAGTTGCAGTCCACCAATGAAGAGCTGACCACCTCCCGGGAAGAAATGCAATCCATGAACGAAGAATTGCAGACGGTCAACGCTGAGCAGCAATCCAAGATGGAAGAGCTCTTTAAAATAAACGACGATATGAGGAATCTCCTCAACAGCACGGAAATCGTCACTGTGTTTTTAGACAACGACCTCCATGTCCGGCGCTTTACGCCCGGGGCGGACAAAATCTTCAAACTGATTCCGGGAGACGTGGGACGGCCGCTCTCCGATATCGTCAGCGACCTGCTCTATCCCAAAATGACCGAGGAAGCACGGGAAGTGCTGCGCACGCTGGTCTTTTCGGAAAAGCAGGTTGCCACGGCCGACGGGCGCTGGTTTTCAGTGCGCATTATGCCCTACCGTACCATGGATGACGTCATCGGCGGCGTGGTGATCACCTTTTCGAATATTACCGCGACCAAGTCGCTGGAAGCCGAACTGAGGGAAGAGATTGGCAAGTTAAAAAATGAAGATAGCAGATAGAATGCATAATACAGGAAATAGAATAAAGAAAGCTGTCCCCCGCTGGCGGGGGATTAAGGGGGTGGACTTTTTAACGTGGCTGTAATGTTTATCGGTTACAGCTTGAAAGTCCTTTATCCACCTCCGTCCCGATGACACATCGGGACACCTCCGCCGGCGGAGGATAAAAAAGGAGCAGTCATGGGCGCCACCAAAGATAAAAGCAAGTCAACAGTAGACGGACTTCGCCGTCAGGCCGAAGAGCGGTTGCGCGCGAAGAAGGCGCAACTGCCGCTGCCTCAGAGCAAAGAAAATGTCCAGAGACTGGTCCACGAGCTTGAGGTTCACCAGATCGAGTTGGAAATGCAGAATGCGGAGCTCAGGCAGGCCCGCGAGGAACTCGAATTATCGCGCAATAAATATGTTGAACTCTATGACTTTGCGCCTATCGGTTATTTCACCTTTGATGCCCAGGGACGGATAAAGGAGGTCAATCTTACCGGCGCCAAACTCATGGGTGTCGAGAGGCAGGGACTGGTAAATAAATCCTTTGCCGGTTTTATTGCCGATGCAGACTCCAAAGAAAACTTTTTGAAACATTGCCAAACGGTATTTCAAAAAGAGGGGGAACAGACCTGTGAAATCCGGCTGAAGAAAAAAGACGGCACAAATTTCTGGGCGCAGCTTCAAAGTATAGCGCAGGAAAATACCGAAAAGAAAGCCGGTGATATCCGGACGATGATCATGGATATTACCGGCCACAAGAAGGCGGCCGAGAAGATAGAGCATCTTTCTTCCTTTCCCGAACTCAATCCCAATCCGGTCATTGAGACAGATATGAAAGGAGAAATAATTTACTGCAACGCGGCAGCCGCTAAAGTATCGAAGCAGTTAAACATCCCGGAAGATGGCCGCCTGCTTCTCCCGCGGAATCTGCCCGACATCATAAAAAAGCTGGGACAGGAAAAAGAGGGGCGATATGAACTTGTGGAGGTGGAAATAAACGGCAGAGTGTTTATCGAAAGCATCATTGCGCCTGCTCGGCTGAAAGTCGTGCGTATCTATGCGTGGGATATCACCAAGCGCAAAAAAGCGGAACAGGCTCTTAAAGAAGCCCATGACGGGCTTGAAGAGAAGGTGGAAGCACGGACCGTCGATCTTCAATCAGCGCTGTCTAAAATTAAAACAATGAAGGAACAGCTCGAGGCCGAGAATATCTACTTCCGTCAAGAAAATAAAATGAGACATAAATTCGAGGATATTATCGGGCAAAGTGATGGTCTTAAGTATGTTCTCTATCGGGCCGAGCAAGTTGCTCCGACGAACACAACCATCCTCATTCTCGGGGAAACCGGCACGGGAAAAGAACTGATCGCTGCCGCCGTCCATAATATGAGCCCCCGCAAGGAAAGGCCTTTATTCACGGTTAATTGCGCCGCTCTGCCGGGTAATTTAATTGAGAGCGAATTGTTCGGTCGGGAGAAGGGAGCCTTTACAGGGGCGGATTCCCGGCGGGTTGGTAGATTTGAGATTGCCAATGGTTCCACTATTTGCCTGGACGAGATCGGAGAACTGCCTCTGGACTTGCAGTCAAAGCTTCTCCGGGTGATTCAGCATAGCGAGTTTGAGCGCCTCGGCTCGTCCCAGACCGTTAAAGTAGATGTGCGGATCATCGCGACGACCAATCGAAATCTTGAGGAAGAGGTACGCAATGGCCGGTTTCGGCAGGACCTTTACTATCGGCTCAATGTCTTCCCCATCACTGTTCCGCCACTCAGGCTGCGCAAAGATGACATTCCACTGATGGTTCAGGCCTTTGTAGAACGGTATTCCAGAAAAATGGGCAAAGAGATTAAGACGATCAAGCGGGAGACAATAGAGGAATTGCAGAATTACCCGTGGCCCGGTAACGTTCGGGAACTGGAAAGCGTCATTGAACGGGCCGTAATATTGTGTCCCGGGCCGGTTCTGCAGCTGGCGGATAAACTGGAGATTTCATCTCCAACACTTTCATCCGCTATAAGAACTCTGGAAGATATGGAGCGAGGACAAATTCTAAAAATTCTTACGGAAACAAAATGGCGCATCGAGGGAAAGGATGGGGCCGCAGCTATACTGGGCATCCATCCGAGTACGTTAAGAGCGAGACTGCATAAGCTGGATATCGTGCGGCCGAAAACAAAAAATTCAAAATAATCGAAAATACAGGAGACAGAATTCTGAATTCTATCTTTTACATTCTTTCTTAAATTCACCCCTCAAAATATTGAGGCGCCACCGCATATTGAGGCCGAACAAATCATTTCATACGTCCCTATAATTCCCTGTTATTAATCTAACCACGTATTATTAATAGATGAATAAAATTTCTAATTCACTTTAAGCCATTGGCCTACTATTTGCTGTTAATATTCATTTAGTCCTTTTAATGAAATGTCTGAACCAATTAGAATAAAACACAGGAGCAAATCATGGATGAAATATTTATAAAAAAAGTGCGGACGGCCGCGTTGGCTGGATGGTGGACTGTTTTAATCGCCTACTGTCTCCTGCTGATTCAATGGGGTGCTTATTTGTTAATTATACCCAGGCAGCCGGCAGGAATGCTTTGCTTTTGGGGTGAAGGTGTTACCTGGCAGGAAATCCGCAGTATCTGGTTGTGGGCGATGGTAGCCTATAAGCTTGGCGTCGTCATGATGATATTTGTCGTCATCTGGCTGACATTTTGGGCAAGACAACTGGCAAAAAAATAGAACGGGAAGGTTGAAGAGAAAGGGTGGCCGGAGCAATTAATTTAAAAAGCATTTCAATACCAACACAAAGAGGGCAATCCAATGAAGGGTAAAGAACTCCGGGTATTAATCGTTGAAGACTCGGAAGATGATGCGCTGCTTTTAATCCGTGAACTTAAAAAGGGCGGATACAATCCGGTGTATGACCGGGTGGCCAACGCTGTCGCAATGAAAAAAGCCATTCAAGAGAAGAAATGGGACATTATTCTTTGCGATTATATAATGCCCGGATTTAATGCTCCTTCAGCCATTCATGTATTGAAGGAAGCAAATGTTGACATTCCTCTCATCGTTGTATCCGGAACGATCGGTGAAGAAACGGCCATAGAGTGTATGCGTTTCGGCGCCAAAGATTATATCATGAAATCCAATCTGGTCCGTCTTTGCCCGGCCATATCCAGAGCACTGGAAGAGGCAGAAATTAAAAATAAGCATAAGCAGGCCCAAGAGTTACTGAACGCTTCGGAAGTCCGGTACAGGCGGCTTTTTGAGTCAGCAAAAGATGGGATTCTTATCCTTGATTGCGAAACGGGAAAAATTGTTGACGTTAATCCATTTCTGATTGAGCTGCTGGGTTATTCGCGTGAGCAATTCATAGAGAAGGCTGTGTGGGAACTGGGGCCATTTAAGGATATTATTCCCAATCGCAACAAATTTCTGGAATTGCAGAGCCAGGAGTATATCCGTTATGATAATTTGCCTTTGGAAACCATTGATGGACGGCTTGCCAATGTTGAATTCGTCAGTAATGTCTATGCAGAGGGCAATACCAGGGTAATTCAGTGCAATATTCGCGATATCACCGAACGTAAAGAAGCGTTGAAAGCGCTGCGGGAAAGCGAAAAACGATACAGGGAACTGAGCATAATCGATGACCTCACGCAGCTTTATAATTCCAGGCATTTTTATGCTCAGCTCAAAATAGAAACAGAGCGGTCGAACCGCTATAAACATCCTCTGACCATTCTACTTATGGATATCGACAAATTCAAGGAGTTCAACGACTCATACGGCCATATTGAAGGGGACAGTGTGTTGTCTCAAATAGGCAAACTGTTGAAAAAATGCCTGCGCGAGAGCGATTCTGCCTATCGTTATGGCGGCGAGGAATTTACAATCATATTGCCGATGACCACAATCGAAGATGGAACGATAATGGCGGAAAGAATACAAACGGAATTAATGGAAAAGGCCTTTTCCCCGATATCGGGTCAAAATGTTTATATAACAGCGAGTATCGGTTTTGCTCAGTACATGCCGAATGAAGAGATGAAAGCGTTCGTTCAGCGCGTAGACCAACTCATGTACCAGGCTAAGAAGAAAAGGAACCACAGTATTTATTCTGAATTACAGAGTTAAGAACAATTCAATGCATCCCTCAACATGCTGAGGCTCCACCAAATAATGAGGCCAAACGTATAAATCCATCCTTTTAAACCGGTCTCTTTTGTTAATCTAACCATCCGTTATTAAATAAATAATTAAATATTTTTATTTTTCTTCTGCTATTGGCAAGCCATTTGCAATTATAAAGAGCAAGCGAAGGGAGGTGGAAAATGATGAAAACATACTGCAATGCACTATTCATGATCGTTTTATTGTTGATGTTTACCGGATGCGCCGCTCTTTTGCCGCACAGCACGATAACGACTGAATCACCCTGGCAGGATTTCAATGGTGCCAAATTGACCTATGATAAAATTAATCCCGGAGTAACCACGGTGAGTGATCTGAAAAGATTAGGGTTCGATCCTTATTTAACACCAAATATCAAGATAATGAATGTCACGGAGGTTATCAATCTATTCTTGCCCAATCCCTCTATTAAAAAGGAAGATTTGGATATTGGCATTCAAAAATGCATCGAGAGTAAGGACCGGTGTACGGCCTACCAGATTTCGCCCAGCAAATTATATGTAAATCGAATAGGTAATTTCTGGTTGGACCTGTTTTCATTCAAGCGCCATACCGTAAATAGCGGATGGGAATTCAAGGGATTAATCACAATTGTTGATAATGTTGTCACTTACAGAGACCCGCCGGGAGGACGACCCTTAATTAACATGGATCAAATTGACGTTAAGCCTTTAGGGCCTGCTCAAGAAGCCGGAAGTGCGATCATTGCTACGGTTCCGCTTATCTGGTAGCGGGATCTAGAAGTCAGAATGCAGAATATTTTTTATTCTGACTCCTGTATTCTGTATTCTATCTTTTATATTCTTTCTTAAATTTTCCCCTCAGCATACTGAGGTTCTACCAAATACTGAGGCCAGACGAATCATCTCATGCTTTCACGCTCTTTTCCTTTGTTAATCTATCCACCTGTTATTAAGTGATTAATTCAAAATTATGATTCTTCTTGAGCCATTGGCAGGCTATTTGCTCATACATCTATAAAGATACTTTTTAATCTTAACCTTCAAGCGAGTTCCTGTTTGTTTTTTAGGAGAGGATTATAAATTACCGAAGGCTACTAAAAGTTTTTTAGGAGCAAAATAATGAAGGAGATAAGTAACAGAAGATTAATAATCAGCAATTGCAATTTAATAACTTTGAAAGGAGATAATATGAAAAGATTTAAGACCCAGCAGGCTTTTTTTACGTTAATTATGTTAGCAGTGAGTATTTTTTTATTTACAGGATGTGGAAGTAGTGATGAGGCCGCGCTGATAACAGCCCCATTCGATTCGGTCCTCCCCGGAACATGTGGTGAAACGGGACCCAAGGTGGATTCGGCAGATCCCGCTACTGGTGCCGTGGATGTGGCGATCGATACATGGATTACGGCTACCTTCAGTGAGGCGATGGATCCGACGACGATCGAAGTGACCACTCCCGGAAGCCCAGAGGTGGAGACGTTTACCCTCTATGATAATGACTACCCCGGAATCCCCATAGAAGGTACCGTCGAAATGGATGTCACAAACACAATAGCGACCTTTAAGCCAACAGCAGTCCTCGCGAAAGGTACCACGTTTACGGTGACTATTACCAAGTATGCCAAGAGATTATCAGATAACACCCCACTTGGCTGTAACTATCGATGGGAATTTCAGACGACGGATATTTAAGGGATGAGGGCGTGAAAAAAGGAAAAGTTGTGGAGTATCGGGCGAAATTAAGAATATCGTTTAAATATAAACCTGAATAGATTTGTCCCGCCTTTGGCGGGATTGTTCGACTTACAAATTTTAATGCGTTTCACTTTTAAAATTTGAGTCTCATAAATAAAAGAATATTAACCAGACAAACAGGAGGAATTTATGAAAAAAATATTTATGTTAGTTGTCGTCATGATGTTGATCACTTTCACCTCAGCCGTGCAGGCAGAAGTCAGGGCCGGTGGGTTGCCCGCTCTAGTTGTGGATGATAGGATTAGCGATGGTAACGCCCCAGCTACGGCACCAGCCAGAGCCGGTGCTTTACCCGCTATTACTGTGGATGAAAGGATCCCTAATTGTACCTGTAAAACAGATCCCTCCTACTGTGCTAAACCAGTAGTCGCATCTGCACCAGTTCCGGAACCAGTTCCAGAACCAGCTCCGGTTGTGGTTCCTCCTCCGGCACCAGCTCCCAAGCCAGTTATTATTGAAAAAGGCAGGCAGACACTTAATGTCGAATTCGATTTTGATAAATCAACCATTAAGAAAGGTTACTATCAAGACATCGATAATCTGGCTGGAGTGATGAAACAATATCCCGATCTTAACGTTGCAATCGAAGGACACACCGACAGCATTGGTTCTGATGCTTACAATGAAAAACTTTCCCAGGAAAGAGCTGACGCTGTAAAGAATTACATGGTTGAGAAAAACGGTATTGATGCAAATCGTATCAAGGCGATTGGTTTTGGTGAGAAACAACCTGTTGCTTCAAACGATACCAGTGAAGGTCGTGCTCAGAATCGTCGCGTAGAAGCGGCTGTCGATTATAGAATCGAGAAGTAAATTTTCCGCTTCTGAAGAATTAACAACAATAAAGAACCCCGTGGCTTACTGCGGGGTTCTTCTTTTTACTCATATTTCCATCAGTAATCGCTAATTTATTGTGCTGTCTTCTTTAAAGCGTAGCAGCAAACCCAACAAGCACTTATTTCTGTTATATTGTTTTTCTTATTTTCTCAATTCAAACAAGATTAGCAGGCTGTCTACCTCCTTTCAAAGAACCCCTCAATATACTGAGGTCCCACCAAATACTGAGGGCAAACAAATCATATCATGCTTTTCCACTGTTCTGTCCCACTGATCTAAGCAACTGGTATTATATGATTAATCAATAATTATTATTCATTCGCATGTATTGGCAGACTATTTGCTTTTCACCACATTATACTTTTAATTTTACCCCAAGCGCGAGTTCTTCTTATTTTTTGGGGAAGCAGATTATAACTTAACGAAAGATACAAAATTATTTTCAGAGGGAGGAATAATGAAGGAGATAGGTATTCGAAAGCTAACAGAAAGCAATTGTAAAATTAATGACTTTGAAAGGGGGTTATATGAAAAGATTTAAAGCTCTGCAAGTTTGTCTTGCCTTTATGATGTTAATCCTGGGTGTTTTAATTACAGGATGCGGAAGTAACGGTCAAACCGGTCATTGGTTACCAACACCAGGTATTCCGGTAGACACCACCAGACCCAGAGTGTTTTCCACCGTTCCTGCCACGACAGTTCCCGGTCCAACTACTGGCGTGCCGACCAACACATTAATTACGGCACTTTTTACTGAGGAAATGGACCAGGCATCGATTCAGGCAGCCGGTACTGTCACGGTGACATGTACGCCGTCTTGCGTGAATGGTGCCACTCTCGCCGGCACTGTAAGCTACGCAGTAGGCAGTAAAACCATGGTCTTCACGCCAACGCCGGTACCAACACTGCTTGAGGCCAGCAAGACCTATACTGTCACTATTACCACCGCGGCCACCGACGTGATAGGCAATCAACTTGCGGGCAATCAAGCCGCCTTGCCCGCGGCAAGTGCCTACATATGGAGCTTTACCACCGCAGACGCTCCCATACCGGCGGCAAATATAACAGTGGCTTCGGTCTTCCCTGTTGATACTGCCCCGTCTGTATGTCCCAGCTCGAGCATCAGCGCGACCTTCACCGTGCCTGATCCTTTACTAAAGATTAACCCTCTAACGGTCACTGCGGCAACTTTCATCGTGACGGGACCGGGGGTGAGTGGACCAGTCGTCGCAGCAGCGGCAATCGATGGCCGGACTGTTGATAGCACAGGTCTCATTGCGACCTTTAAGCCCGCCGCCCCTCTCACTCCGGGTCTTTATACGGTCACAATTAAAAGCGGGGCCGCCCCTGCCGGGGTTGAAGACACAGCTATTCCTGGCGACCAACTGGCAGCTGACTACACATGGACATTTACCGTAGCTCCAGCGACAGGGCTTTGTATAGCGACGATACCTCTTGGAGCGACGGTCGAGACGTTCGGAGCTCTTTCCTGCGCCGCGATCAGCGGTAGTACAGTGGGGACCGGAACCACGGTTAACGGAAATATCGGGACAACACTGACGAGCACTTCTGTAACCAATTGGGTTGGCGGCGGCTCTCCTGCCACACCCGGAATCGTGAACGGGACGATATTTGCTTCGGACCTTCCGGTTGCCGGCGATACGACATCGGCCACTGCCGTCAACGAAGCGTATACCGCGTTTCTGGCCGCACAAACCGTGGGAGCATCGGGTACCGTGATACCAACAAGCGATCTTGGCGCAGAAACCGCGTTCGGAGACGGTAACCCCGGGGTCTTCTACGCCGGCGCCTATACGTCCGGGTCTTCGATTGCGATCAGTACCCCTGTTACACTCGATGCCCAGGGCGACGCTAATGCGGTCTGGATCTTCTATTCACCTAGCAGCACCTTGACCACCACGGGGCCGCTTGGAAATATTATCCTCCTGAACAATGCCCAGGCGAAAAACGTCTTTTGGGTGGTCGGCAGTTCAGCCACACTTGGAGCACCGCTCTTCAGCGGAAACGTACTGGCTGCCACAGCAATCTCGGTGACTTCCGCAGGCCCAGGAATCATAGATGGGAGACTGTTGACTTCAGGGCCGACCTGTGCCGCGGTTTCATTCTCGGGCGCCGGAGCCGGTACAGTTAACGTACCTGGTCTGTAAGGCATGAGGTATTCGATATGAAAGCAGGCAAAAGGGAAGACAGGTTGTTTATCATAATTCATCCGCTCTCCTTTTGCCTTGCTGCAACGCTTCGTTCTTTGAGCACTAAGATGTCTCCTGCGGCTTATTTGAAGAGCCGCAGGGGCAGCAGCTAAACGCGACAATATAAAGGAGGACTACAATGAAATCAATGTATCGTACAGCAATGATAATAGCTGTCTTTGTTTTTTTATTACCCTTATCTGTTCGCTCCGAGATAAGGGCCGGAAGTTTTGAAGTGAATCCGTTCATCGGATACAACTTCTTCCAAAACAGTCAGAATCTGAAAGACGCGGTAATATATGGTGGTCGGCTTGGCTACAATTTCACGAGGTATTTTGGTGTTGAAGTCGGTGGGGAATTTATACGAACTAATCTTGATGATAAGGCAAAATTGGATAACACGGAAGGACAGTTCGGATATCCCATGGATAAAGTGGATTTTTATAAGTATAATATTAATGCCGTCCTTCACTTAATTCCCGATGGCAGATTCAATCCCTTTATCGTTGTCGGATTCGGAGGAGCCCACTATAGTCCATCGATATCAAATGGCGGAGACATGTCTGCCTTTAATGTTGGTTTAGGAGCGAAAATCTGGCTGACGGAAAATATCGCTCTTAGATTCGATGTTCAGGATTATATGGTTACCGAAATATTTCAGGAGACCTACCATAATATTGGAGTTACCGGTGGAATAGTTTTTGCGTTCGGCGGCGCGGCAAAGCCTGAGCCTGTGGCGAAGGCTGAACCGGTACCCGAGCCCATACCTGAACCTCCTCCTCCCGTAGTCATACAAAAGGTTGAACCTCCTCCTCCTCCTCCTCCTCCTCCTCCTCCTCCTCCTCCTCCTCCCAAGCCAGTCATTATTGAAAAAGGCAGACAGACGCTGGATGTAAAATTTAATTTTGATAAATCAACCATTAAGGAGGGTTATTACAACGACATCGATAATCTGTCTGGAGTGATGAAAGATTATCCCGATCTTAAAGTCGTGATCGAAGGACATACGGATAGTGTCGGTACAAAGGCTTATAATAAAAACCTTTCCCAGGAACGAGCTGACGCTGTCAAGAATTACATGGTTGAGAAAAACGGTATTGATTCAAATCGTATAGCAACAGAAGGTTTCGGAGAGGAAAAACCTATTGCTGATAATGCCACTGCAGAAGGTCGTGCTCAGAACCGTCGAGTGGAAGCAGCTGTTGATTATACAATCAAGAAGTAAATATTCTTTTTCTAATAACTTAACAATACTGAAGAACCCCAGGCTTACTGCGGGGTTCTTCAGTGAGAAATAAAAAGAGAGTATTACGCGTGATGCGAAGCAGCTCCTGAAAAGCTTTATTCAAGGGCCGCGAAGTTAAACATGAGAGTTCTTTTTGAAATATTCGTGTAATAGGAGTAGCGGGTTAATGTTCCAAAAAGATGTTTTATAAGAAAGGAGTCGCGCTGGTGGACGGCATTGTGCTGCTGGTTGCGAGAAGCAGAAAAGACTTAAAGATAGACAAAACTTCTAATGTGTAAAGGAGACAAAAAAATGAAAAAGTTATTTTTTGGAACATTATTTTTGGCGCTGGTCATTGTATTGCCTGCGCCGGCGATGGCAGAGGTGCGTGTAAATGTCGGTATTTCTCTGCCGCCCATCGCATTTCCGGGGCCGCCCCATCTGGTTGTAATACCTCAGACGAATGTTTATGCCGTGCCTGACGTGGACGCGGACATCTTCTTCTATGGTGGTTGGTGGTGGCGTCCTTGGGAAGGCCGCTGGTATCGTTCGCGGAGCTATGACGCCGGCTGGCGCCATTATCGTGGGCGTCCATCTTTTCATCGCAGCGTACCCTCCGGTTGGAGGAATGACTACAGAGAGAGTCGCTGGAGAGGGCGTGAATGGAATCAACAAAGAGTCCCCCACGATCAAGTTCAGCGGAACTGGAGAACATGGGAACGAAATAGGCATTGGCAGAAACAAAATAATTGGGGTGTCCAGAGTTCGAGGGGTGCCCGAAAGCGATCACAACAGCAACAACAACAGGGAAACCATGAAAGAGGAAGAAGGTAGAGAAACATGATTTCTTAAGGAAATATTCTGGATGTGCAAACAAAAAATTAAACAGGAGGTTTAAAAATGAAAGTGATAACAGCAAAGAGAGTGCTCATGTTCATAATTGCCGTGTTCTCCATGAGTTTGATGTTTGGGTGTGCCCATATGTGTCGGGATGAATATGGATGTCCGGTAAAATGTTCTACCGCGGCTGCGCCAGAAAAGGTTGTCATCCTTGCTTCTGAACCAAGGGTCGAGCAAAAGGTTGTGGCTGCCGCAGCCGAGCCGAAGGTTATTGTCCTTGCGTTTGAGGACATACATTTCGATTTCGATAAGTCGACGCTTAAACCGGAAGCGCGGACGATCCTGAAAAGGAATATCCAGGTTCTGAAAGATAATCCTAATGCTCATGTCCGCATTGCAGGATATACCTCTGCTTCCGGCACTGAAGCCTACAACCAGAAGTTAAGCGAAAGAAGAGCAAAAGCGGTTGAGGATTATCTTGTCAGCGAAGGCCTCATCTCAGAAGGCAGACTTACCATGATCGGCTATGGCGAGTCAGATCCGGCAAGTTACGAAGCAGCGCCTAAAGAGCTTTACTCGAAAGCAGCAAAGTCAAACATGAGAGTTCTTTTTGAAATTGTCGTGCGATAGCAGCATCTGGTTATCGGGTTAAGAGTCCGGAAAGATGTTTTACATCAATCCGGACTCTTGCGTTTAATAAATAGTATGGAAAAGGCTAAGGTATGTCGGCAATAGAACACGGGAAGTGGACAGGCTTATTAGCTTACTTAGGAAGAATAATCCATGAAATATAGAATAGCGTTCAGTTTAGTGATGATAGGCATCTTTATCGCATGTGCGACGAAAACACTGCCGCCGGTGGTTTTCCAGATTCCGACAAGACATATAGATTATATGACAGAGGTAAAACCGCTGTTAGACAAGCGCTGTGCTGTATGCCATTCCTGTTACAATTCCCCGTGCCAGCTCAAGCTCGATTCTTTTGAAGGCACCGACCGCGGCGCATCGAAAAGAGCTGTTTACAATGGCTCACGACTGAGATCCATGGATCCAACGCGTCTTTTTACGGACGCTCAATCGACTGAGGAGTGGCGTCAGAAAGAATTCTTCAGCGTGACCGATAGCAAAGTATCAGGCGAGTTGAATGATTCCATCATGATCGAGATCCTTTCCCACAAGATAAAAAACCCGAAAAGCGTAGGAGAGTACCGCTCTGAAGCCAACGATCTGACCTGTTCCGAAAACACCGACGAACTTGCAGGGTACCTGGAAAAACATCCGAACAACGGTATGCCCTTCGGATTTCCCGCGCTCAAGCCCGAAGAATTCGCTATCATTGCGGGCTGGCTGGTGCAGGGCGCTAAGGGTCCTGATGCCGTCCAGCAGAAGGCGTTAATCACACCGAAAGCAAGCGATGCTGTGGCCATAAAACAGTGGGAAACATTTCTTAACCTCGACGACGCCAAGCATGCCATGACCGCTCGCTATCTTTATGAGCATCTGTTTCTGGCCCACATTAAATTCGGAACACAGACTAATGAATACTACGAGCTTTTCCGCTCGAAGACTCCGCCCGGCGAGCCTGCTGATCTGGTCGCCACCGTGCGCCCTTATGATGACCCGGGTGTCCCGCGGATATACTATCGTTTCCGGAAGATTCACTCCACGATCGTCGAAAAAACCCATATGGTATTTGAGCTTGATGACGCCAAAATGCGTCGCATCGAGGAGCTTTTTATCCAGCCTGAATGGTTGCAAACCCCGCATACTATAGGATATGACGTGAAAATGAGCGCCAATCCTTTTGTCGCGTTTGAACAGATTCCTCCGCGTTCGCGCTACCAGTTCCTGTTGGATAATGTACATTATATCATCATGACTTTCATCCATGGTCCGGTCTGTAAAGGTCAGATTGCCCTCAATGTGATCAATGATCATTTCTGGATCATGTTCGTTGATCCCGATCACGATCTGAGCGCGGCGAATCCGGCCTTTCTGAAGATGCACAGCGACAAATTACGCATGCCGATTGAAGTCGGCAGTGACATGCGCGTTTTTAACGCGTTGACCGACAAATATAAAAAGGACGCCGTTGAGTTTTATAAAGCGAGGCAGGATTATTACACGACGCATAACTACGCCGGTCTTGGCTATGAATTTATATGGAAGGGAAACATGGCCGCAGATGCGCCCCTGCTTACGGTCTATCGCCATTTTGACAGCGCATCCGTGCATAAAGGGGTACTGGGAAATCTGCCGCAAACTATGTGGGTGGTGGACTACCCTCTGCTGGAACGTATCTATTATGCACTGGTTGCCGGGTTTGATGTGTACGGCACGGCCGGCCATCAACTGGCACTGCGGCTCTACATGGATCAGTTGCGCGTTGAAGGCGAGAGTTACTTTCTGGATTTTCTGCCCGCGTCCAGGCGGCAGGAATTCATGCAATCGTGGTATAAGGACATTGATCTCAAAAAGATTGATTACTATTCTTCCACCCTGCCGGCAAAAATTTCCTTTGTGACGAACGAACCAAACCGTGAGTTCATCGAATACATTGTGAACCGGCACATTTTGCCTGCAACAAATATCGCCTTTGATGCCGTGAACTATGAGCGGGGCGATGTTGCCTATCCCGGATTGCCTGATCAATACGAAACGACCAATGAATACCTCAAGGCTTTTCGTGCCATATCCAAACCCGGCACGCCGTTTTTCTTATTGATGAATGATTACAATATCAAAATCGCCTATATGAGAATCCGCCTGAAAAATGGAAAAGACCTGGCCATCTCCATCGTGATCAATCAATGGCACAGCAATGTTACCCATCTGTTCGGTGAAAAGGCCCAGCTCGATGTATCAAAGGACAGCGCCGATTTTATTTCCGGGCTCATCGGATCCTATCCCAACTATTTTTTTGACGTCCGGGAAGAAGACCTGCCCGACTTTTTTGATATCCTGGCCCATTTTGATAAAAGCCCGAAAGCTTTTGATCGACTGGCCAAATACGGCGTCAATCGCGCAGAAGACCGGCTATGGGATACGTATGACTGGTTTCAAAAACGATTTTATGAGGATGAGCCCGTAAATTCGGGACTTTTCGATTTGAATCGTTACTACTACCTCGCTAAATGAACATAGAATTATTAAGATAATCGTGGAGAGAAAAGATGTCGAATCATGAGCCAAGTATTACAGAATTGCCAAAAGGCATTGAGCTACTTCACGATCCGAGTCTAAATAAAGGAACATCCTTTACCGCGGCAGAACGCGATGCGCTTGGGTTGCACGGATTGCTTCCACCGCGCATCTTCTCGCAAGCCCAGCGCGCTCAACACGTAATGAACAATATCCGCCGCAAGACAAGCAACCTCGAAAAATATCTTTATCTGATCGGTCTGCAGGATCGCAACGAGAAGCTTTTCTATCGCGTTCTTGTCGACAATATGGCGGAACTCAGCCCTATCGTTTATACGCCGACCGTGGGGCTCGCCTGCCAGGAGTACAGTAGGATTTTTCGCAGGCCGCATGGCCTGTTCATCTCGAAGTACGATCGGAACCATATTAAAGAGGTTTTACTAAACTGGCCACATCGGGATGTTCGTGTAATCATTGTCACTGACGGTGAAAGAATTCTTGGCCTGGGTGATCTCGGGGCGAATGGCATGGGAATTCCCGTGGGTAAATTATCGCTTTATACGGCCTGCGCGGGCATTGCTCCGCAGACATGTCTGCCGATCATGATCGATGTCGGAACCAATAACAACGAAGTCATGAACGATCCGAGTTACATTGGCTTGCAGGAAGCGCGCTTGCGGGGCGATCAATACGATGCTCTGCTCGATGAGTTCATGGAGGCAACCAGTAAACTATTTCCGCGCGCTATGATCCAGTTCGAAGATTTTGGAAACATAAATGCTTTCCGCCTGCTGGAAAGATACCGGAACCGCTTTTGCATGTTCAACGATGACATTCAGGGAACCGCCAGCATGACGCTGGCCGGATTGCATTCAGCACTGCGTATGATCAGCGGCAAACTTACCGGACAACGGATTGTGGTTTTAGGTGCAGGCGGTGCCGCTCTCGGTATCGGCAGCCTCATGATTTCCGCGATGGCCGGGGAAGGTCTCTCCATTGAAGACGCCCGTCGCCGCTGCTGGTTCGTGGATTCCAAGGGACTTGTTGTCACCAGCCGAGCCGATCTGTCTGAGCACAAGCGCCGCTTTGCCCAGGACTATCCTTTCCATCGGGATCTCCTTGCGGTCATCGAAGCCGTTAAACCAACGGCGATTATCGGGGCATCTGGCCGGCCGGGCACCTTCACCCCTCAAGTGTTGGAGGCGATGGCCCGGATCAACGAAAGACCAATAGTATTTGCGCTTTCCAACCCGACTTCCCAATCGGAATGCACCGCCGAAGAAGCCTACCGCTTCACGGATAAACGCGCCATCTTCGCCTCCGGCAGCCCGTTTGCGCCAGTGGTGATGGACGGTCACACCTTTGTGCCGGGTCAGGCGAATAACAGCTACATCTTCCCCGGCGTCGGATTGGGCATTCTTTCCTCGGAGGCATCCCGCGTTACGGATGAAATGTTCGCCGCAGCCGCCAAAGCTCTGGATGAACAGGTTTCTCAGGAGGACTTTAGGCTGGGGGGGATTTATCCTTCCTTGTCGAACATTCGCGAGGTGTCGGTCAATATAGCGTTGGCAGTCGCCAAGGTCGCATTCGCGAGAGGACTCACTGCGATGCAGGAGCCTCCCGATCTGCCAGGTCTTATCAAATCGAAGATGTATGATCCGACCTATCATGATTATATCTGAGGAGATCAGCATCTAATCCACCATTCTTCAAAGTATCCCTCAATATGCTGAGGCTCCGCCAAATACTGAGGCCAAAAGAATCATTTCATAATTCCCATAATTTTCTGTGATTGATCTAACCACATACTATTAAAGATGAATTAAAATTTCTGACTATTTCCAGTTGTTGGCAAGCTGGTTGCAATACTGTCTATATGATGTCGGTCATAATATGAGTGTCCTTACTTAAGAAGCGCATGGAATTGTCACAAATCATTGCTTCACTGTGCGTTCCATGCCGATGCAGAAGGCAAGTTTCACGAAGTGAAGGGTAAGGTCAAGGAAGTCGCCGGGAAAATAAGCGACAATCAAAAGTTGGAAGATGAAGGGACCGTTGAAAAGATAACCGGCCAGGTTCAGGAAAAGGTCGATCATGTCAAGAAGGTTTGGGGGCAGTAGTAAGAAAAACGTATCCTATACCGATGAAGGAAAACAATGCGCGAGATTAGTGACAAGACCAAATGCAAGGTCAAACAAGCAGTAGGCAACATGGACGGAAACAAAAGGTTCAAGCGAGAGGAATGAACGCAAGAAAGTCTAAGGAGCGGTCAAAGGAAGAATTCGAAAATGAAACAGATGTTCAACAAAGTTAATGGAGGAATTTACCATGAGTACTACTGTTAGATTTTACATTAACGACGGAACAGCTTTCATTGCAGAAAAAGGCACGCGAATTCGCCTTGAAAGAAATACTGCCGCTGGCATGGTTTTATGATGAAGCAAATGAAATGCCGATGCAAATTATCAATAAAGCCTCCGCTCTGGGATTAATGAACGGCGGCATGCCGAAAAAATACGGCGGCCTGGGTTATGGTTCTATCGAAGGCGCTATCGTTACTGAAGAGATCGCTGCCGTCCGTTCCGGAGTGAAACTGGCGGGAAGGATTTTGAAAAGGAGCTGTCCGGCAAAACTGCCTGGCGCTGCAAGATATGCGGACATATTCATATGGCAATGAAACGCCGGAAGAGTGTCCGTATTGCTTCTTCCCCGGCAGCGCATTCAAAAAATTCTGGCCTCGGGAAGAAGACGCTCATAAAACTTTGCACATGAGTCGGGCACGGCCGGCCAAAAATTAAAATCACGGATATAAAGGAGATCAAAAATGAAATATAGAGATTCTTCGGTAAGAAAAGGCAAGGTAAGTGAAAAAAATGAAAAGAATTTTAAAGAAGAGATATTCGACACGGGTGCATGGCGCTGTGAGGCATGCGGACATATAGATTATGGTTATGAAACATCGGAAGGGTGTCCATATTGCTTTTACCCTGATAACGCGTTTAAAAAATTACAGAGGCAGGGATAAGACGATAAGAGCCAATGATGGCATCATGACAAATTTGTTCCATGTTGTCACGGCATTGACGGAACAATTTAAAAAGAAGATGCACAAGTAGTATGTAGTGCAGAGCTGTTTTTACAAACAGAGATTCTTCGGGAACTTTTTGTTAATCGACCCGGTAATTGTCGTCTGATTCAAAATGAAAGATCAAATCACGGGTAGGAAACCCCAAAGCAAGCTGCGGAGGTTCCTACAATAGTCCCGCGTCGCTTCGCTCCTGGGATAGTTCGTCCAATAAATTTCAGTGCGCTGGGCTTCTGAAACTTGGGACTTACTAAATTGGAGTTTCACGAATAAAGAAAGGAGTGCAGAAATATGAAGGTTCTAATCGTTTATTACTCAATGTATGGTCACATATACAAAATGGCCCAAGCAGTTGCTGAGGGTGTAAAACAGGTCAAAGGCGCCGAAGTAAAAATGTATCGTGTGCCGGAAACTTTGCCCGATGACGTTTTGAAGAAAATGGGCGCATCAGACTTTCAAAAGAAAACTTCTCAGATCAATGTTTGCACCGCGGATGATTTGGTTTCTGCCGATGCAATTATATTTGGCACACCTACACGTTTTGGAAATATGTGCGGTCAGATGCGCCAATTTCTCGATTCTACCGGAGGGATTTGGGCCAAGGGACTTCTTGTCGGTAAAGTAGGAAGTGTCTTTGCCTGTTCAGCAACACAGCACGGCGGCCAGGAATCAACCATCCTTAGTTTCCATATTACATTACTTCATCAGGGAATGATCATCGTAGGGTTACCTTATGCTTTTGAAGGGCAAATGCGCATTGATGAAATCACCGGTTCATCTCCTTATGGCGCTTCAACCATTGCCGGAGGCAAAGGCGAAAGAATGCCCAGCGACAATGAACTACAGGCGGCAAGATACCAGGGCAAACATGTTGCTCAAATTGCCGCAAAAGTGGCATGCAAAGATTAATTGCAATTCCCTATAGAAGAGATCAACAACAAACAAAAAAGGAGAAAAAGTTATGTCACATACACAATACGAAGGTTGTATCGAAGTCTGTAACGAATGTGTAACATCGTGTGAACATTGCGCTTCATCTTGTCTGCATGAACAGGACATAAAAATGATGGTGCGATGCATCGAACTTGATCGGGATTGCGCCGATATTTGCAGTTTGGCCGCTCAACTCATGTCACGCGGCTCATCGTATTCAGCGAAAATCTGCGCGTTATGCGCTGAAATTTGTCAGGCGTGCGGTGATGAGTGCGCCAAACACAAAATGGAGCATTGTCAGCAATGCGCCAAAGCCTGCCATAAATGTGTCGAAGAATGCTGGAAAATGGCAAAGAAATAATAACGACCATCCAATCCTTGCTGTGGTTGGCATTACAAACAAAGGGGATTAATTATGAGCAAACAAAAAAAGATGAGTTATTTTGGAAAACGCAAACAAGAGAAGGGTGCGGTTCTAAGCGAAGACGCCCAAGCAGCTAACGGCGACGAGCTGCACCAGATCGCGGGCGGAGAGCACCCGGCGCTGACCACAAACCAAGGTGTTTCGCTTTCCGACAATCAAAACTCACTTCGGGCCAATCCGCACGGTCCTACGCTTCTTGAGGATTTTGTCCTTCGTGAAAAAATCACACATTTCGATCACGAGCGAATCCCTGAGCGTATTGTTCACGCACGAGCCACGGGTGTGCATGGATTCTTCGAGCTGACCACCTCGTTGAAGCAATACACCACGGCAAGGATACTCACCGACGTAGGTGAGAAGACACCCTTGTTTACCCGCATATCGACTGTAGCGGGCGGTGCAGGTTCGGTAGACACCCCGCGTGACGTACGCGGGTTTGCCATTAAGTTTTATACCAAGGAAGGCAACTGGGACATCGTCGGCAACAACGTCCCGGTTTTCTTCATCCAGGATGCCATTAAATTCCCCGATCTCATCCATGCCGTAAAGATGGAACCCGACCGCGGCTTTCCGCAATCGGCGACCGCACACGATACCTTCTGGGATTTTATTTCGCTCACGCCTGAGTCCATGCATATGGTGATGTGGATCATGTCTGATCGCACCATACCGCGTTCACTACGAATGATTGAAGGATTTGGCGTGCATAGTTTCCTGCTGATTAACGAGACAGGCGTTTCAACATTCGTTAAATTCCACTGGCGTCCCAAGCTCGGCTTGCAGTCCACTATTTGGGATGAGACTGTCAAGATTTGCGGCGCTGATCAGGACTTCCATCGCCGCGATATGTTCGACGCCATTGCCGCCGGTCATTTCCCCGAGTGGGAATTCGCGGTTCAGCTTTTCACGCAAGAGGAAGCAGATAAATTTCCCTTCGATCATCTGGATGCGACAAAGTTAATACCCGAAGAACTGGTGCCCTTAAAAGTGATCGGCCGCATGGTGTTGGATCGCTGGCCGGACAATTTCTTTGCTGAAACGGAGCAGGTCGCATTCTGCCCAGCCAACATCATTCCGGGCATCGATTTCTCGAATGATCCCCTTTTGCAAGGCCGTTTATTTTCTTATGTCGACACGCAGCTTTCGCGTCTGGGTTCGGTCAATTTTCACCAGATCCCGATCAATGCTCCCAAGTGTCCGTTTGGAAACCAACAACGCGACGGACACATGCAGATGGCGCAACCGTCGGGCCGTGTTGCGTATGAGCCCAACACTTTGTCGGAAAACTCACCTCGCGAAACGTCGACGAAGGGATTTCATAGCGCTGCGGTAACTGAAACCGGTGAGAAAGGCCGCATCCGCGCCGAGAGTTTTGCCGACCACTACAGCCAGGCGCGGCAGTTCTATCTCAGCCAGACATCCTATGAGCAGGCGCACATCGCCTCGGCATTGGTGTTTGAGCTTTCCAAGGTCGAACATTTGCACATTCGTAAGGCGATAGTCGGTCACCTGCGGCATATCGATGAAGACTTCGCCCGCCGTGTCGCCGCAGGCCTTGCCTTCGACAAAATGCCCGACGCCCCGCATGCCGCGGCACCCGTTAAGAAAATGAAGCCTTCACCTGCATTACAGATTATCGGTAAAATGAAAGATACACTCATGGGACGCGCAGTGGGCATCCTCATTGCGGATGGGTCAGAAGGCGCAACTATCAAGAAGATTAAAAAGGCCGCAACCGATGCGGGGGCTGCCGTAAAGATTGTCGCGCCCAAAGTGGGCGGCGCCAAGCTTGCCGACGGCTCATTGCTTCCGGCTGACGGTCAACTGGCCGGCACACCTTCCGTGCTATTCGACGCAGTTGCCGTCATCCTCTCCGACGAGGGCGCAAAGGCACTGTCGAGGGAAAGCGCCGCAATCGATTTCGTGCGCGATGCTTTCGGTCATCTCAAGGCTATCGCTGCCGACAAAGGTGGTTTTGCGCTTTTGAAAACAGCAAATATCGGAAAAGACGCAGGCGTCGTGGAGGCAAGCGACAAAGACGCCTTTATTACCGCGGCAAAGACGCGCCAATGGGACCGGGAAAAGTCCGTGCGAACTTTGGCATAACCGCAAGTTCAATGCTAAGCTGGAGCGTTGGACAGAAAAAGAAGTGAATGAAACAAGTCATGTTATGATTTTACACAGGACTTTAATGGCAGGGTCTTAGAAAAAGGCGTTAGCTATGAATATTCTTATTGTTCTTACTTCTCATGATCAACTCGGTAATACCGGAAAGAAAACCGGTTTCTGGCTGGAAGAGTTCGCCGCGCCTTATTACGTGCTAAAGGATGCCGGAGCTTCAATCACACTGGCCTCTCCAAAGGGTGGCCAGCCGCCGCTAGATCCGAAAAGCGATCTCCACGAAAATCTGACCGAGTTAACCAAGCGCTTCCGTGCTGACAAGGCTGCACAGGCAGAACTTGCCAATACGAAAAAGCTCTCCGACGTCTCCGCGGACGATTTCGACGGAGTCTTCTACCCCGGTGGACATGGCCCGATGTGGGATATGCCTGATAACAAGACATCCATTGTGCTGATCGAAGCCTTCGTGAAGGCCGGAAAGCCAGTCGGTGCGGTGTGTCATGCGCCGGCCGCATTGGTTAATGTGCGCGGAAAAAATGGCGAGTATCTGGTTAAAGGTAAGCGCGTGACCGGGTTCACGAATGCAGAAGAAGAAGCCGCGGGCTTGAGCAAAGTCGTACCTTTCCTGTTGGAAGACCGTCTAAAGGAACGGGGTGGCTTATACAGCAAGGGTGTCGATTGGACTCCCTACGTTCAAGTGGATGGCAACCTTGTGACCGGTCAGAATCCGGCTTCCTCGGGGCTCGCAGCGGAAGAGTTACTAAAGCTGCTTCGTTTAGTTTGAACTGAAGTGAATGAGATGAAAAATCATAGAATGATTATGTTCTGGACACTGCTGGCGATGGCACTAATGGGCTTTGCATGTGCCGCAGTTCTCACTACTAAAGACACTGCAGAACCTTTCGGCCCCGGTATGCAAGCAAATGTACATGGCACATTGAAGACCGGTAATGAGCTTGCACAAAACAATATATCCGATGTGAGGTACGACGTGCAATCTTCTGATAACAAATTAGAGGGCATAACCAAATATGAAAATGTCTCTGTTGATGAAGAACGCCTGATCAAAGATATGGGAGTTATCTTACAAGAAAAGATGTCCAGGGATTATCCCACAGGCCTTACCAAACGTGACGCCCACCCTAAAACGCTTGCCTGCCTGCAAGCTGAATTCATTGTGGAACCGAATATACCGTCAGAGCTGAAGAAGGGAATATTTAAGTTTCCCCAAACCTATCCCGCCTGGATTCGAATTTCGAGCGCAAGCGGTAAGATCCAGTCGGACAAAGCCAAAGACCTGCGTGGTTTTGCCATAAAAATCATTGGTGTCAAAGGGGAACGGTTTCAGACTCAAAACAATGAGAAAGAAACGCAGGATTTTGTATTACTTAGCTATCCGAGCATGCCCTTAGGAACGGTCAAACTGTTCCATGACGCGGTGTACTACAGTATCAAATATTCGCCCCTTGTCTTTCTTGCTCGCCTGGTTGTTACCGGAGATTTCCATATAATCAATGAACTACGTAAGGCGAGGCAAAACCAAACCTCTCCGTTGGATATCCGCTATTGGAGTACAACTCCTTATTTATACGGTGCGGATCGTATCGTAAAATACTCACTCGTTCCCACTTCGCGCATAAAAAGCTCCCTGCCGCAAAAACTGAGCGATCATTATCTCACTGAAAATATGGAAAAACACCTGATTGCGCATGAGGCAAGCTTTGATTTTATGATTCAAATTCAAAAAGGCACCGGCCGGATGCCGGTTGAGGATGCCGGTGTGGAATGGAGCGAAAAGGAATCCCCCTTTATTAAAGTGGCCACCCTTCGTATTCCTCCCCAAGCGTTCCGCACTAAGGAACGCGAGGATCTGGCTGAAGATTTGTCGTTCTCTCCGGCGCATTCCTTGATTGATCATCGACCGATCGGTGGCATCAACCGGGCAAGGGTAGAAATTTACCGGTACTTATCCGAATTCCGCCATAAGCAAAACAACAAGCAGTGGACAGAACCTCGCAAGTAGGTGGATAGATGTGACATGAAAGATTGACGGGTACAAGGAGCATGTTAAGTTATTGCTGAATAATAATTCCCTGTGGTCATTTTTTTCTTCTGTGAAACTGACAATTACGCTTCTCGTGTTAATTGTCCTTGTCTTCATTGCCGCCACCTTCTTGCCGACGTATGACGTTGTTCAAACATTTGCCAGACGGCTTTCGCCGGGAGCAGTTCAAATTATTCTCTTCTTTCGTTTCTTCAATCTTTATCATTCTTTGCTATTCTATTTCCTGATGACACTTCTATCGCTTAACTTGATAATCTGTTCGATAAATCGTTTCCCCGGATTATGGAAGCAATACAAAGTTCCGCCTTTACCGGAACCGGCCGGTATCTTCGAGAATCTTCCACGGGTCCAGATTATTACGGAAGATAAAGCAATCAGCAAAATAAAACTGATCGTAAAATCAAGCCTGAAAAAACAATATCGATCCGGCAAAGAAGCTGAGACGGAAAAAGGATCCATTTTTTATGCTGAAAGGGGGCGTTTCTCTCTCTTTGGTGTTTACATTATTCACTTGAGCATTTTAGTGATGATGGCGGGAGCGATTATCGGCTCCATCTTTGGCATGGAAGCCGATATCAATATTAAAGAAGGTGAAACGATCAATCTTGCCAGTCTGACGAAAGGCAATGGAATACACGATCTGGGTTTTTCAGTCCGCTGCGATAAATTTATCGTCGAATTTTACGAAGACGGCACTCCGAAAACATATCGCTCGGATTTAAGCTTCATCAAAAACGGAAACGTTGAAAAACAGGGATCACTGCTGGTCAATCATCCCTTAACCTTCGACAAGTTCCGTTTTTACCAGTCCAGCTACGGTGTCGCGCCGGAAAGCAAGGCAATACTCACATACACGGTTGCCGGTAAGAAGAGCGGCTCCATGGCGCTCGTCGCTGGAGATACTTTTGATTTGCCGGAGGGCAAAGCCAGGGGCTTTGTCATGCGTGTTGAAGAAAACATGATGCAGTGGGGGCAAGCCGTAAAGTTGAGAATTATTTCCCCGAAAAAGGATATCCAGTTCTGGGTTTTTTACCAACTTGACAAACTTTTAGCCTTGAAACCAAATCTCTTGACGGAAGCGCCGATGTTCAATCCCGGTCTTTTTGCACCCTTTGTTTTTTCCATTGACCGGGTCGAACAGACTTATTACACCGGTTTGCACATCGTCCGTGATCCCGGTGTTCCCCTTGTTGTGCTGGGAGGAGTGCTCATGATCACAGGTTTAATAATCGTCTTTTTTATGTCGTACCAACAGTTTTGGGTGCTGATAGAGCAAGAAGGAGCGCAAATCAGCATCAGCATTTCCGGCAGGAGCAACCGGAATAACCAGCAGATACAAAACAAAATAGATTGTTTGCGCGGGCAAATCAGCGAGGAGTTGGAAGCATGAACCACACGATGATTTTAAGCTGGGTGACTTTTATCTATTTTGCTTCCTTCGTCTTCTATCTGCTTCGGTTGATTTCCGGAAAAGAATTCTGGGGACGCGCCGCCTCTTTTTTAGTCTGTGCGGGATTTGCCGCGCAAACGATTGGTCTGCTTCTCAGATGGAGAACCTCTTACAGCCTGGGCATTGGACATGTGCCTCTGGCCAACCTTTACGAATCCATGGTCTTTTTTTCCTGGGCCATCATTCTGATTTATCTGATTATGGAATGGCAAATTAAAAGCAGGATTATCGGCGTCTTTGTCGTACCGATGGCATTTCTGGCTCTGGCCTATGCCTCCATCGCGCCGGGCATCAATAGTCGTATCGAGCCCCTCATTCCGGCTTTGCAAAGCAATTGGCTGACCACCCATGTCGTAACCTGTTTTATGGGATATGCCGCATTTGCCATTGCCTTTGGCTGCGGTTTAATCTATCTGCTGAAAAGCATGGGGAAAGGTAATGAAGAAAAACCAGCAGGATTTTTAGAAAAACTACCCGCCTTGGCAACGCTGGATGGATTAATTTATCAGAGCATCGTTCTCGGTTTTGTTTTTCTCACCATCGGAATCATGACGGGGTCCATCTGGGCGCATTACGCCTGGGGTTCTTACTGGAGCTGGGACCCCAAAGAGACATGGTCGCTGATCACCTGGATTATCTACGCGATTATGCTGCATTCGCGGCATGTCCGGGGCTGGCGGGGAAAGCGCATGGCAATCCTTGCCCTCATAGGGTTTGCCTGTGTTCTGTTCACCTATCTTGGCGTGAATTATCTTCCCGGTTTGCACAGTTATCTCCGGGCATAAAACCAATGTTGCCCTTTCACTAGTATCCCTCAACATGCTGAGGCTCCGCCAAATACTGAGGCCAAATGAATCATTCATGCTTGGTGGGCTGTTCCCTTCTGTTAATCTAACCAACTGTTATTAAAGCATGAAACAGAACTTATAATTCTCTTCGGGGTGTTGGCAGGCTACTTGCTATTAGATGTGTACGAACATTTTTGTCATGCGAATTAATGTCCTCTATGGGAAGCGCATGGAGTTGTCACAGATGTTCAAGAAGGGGTTTGTCATGAAATGGACAGGTATTTATCTTATTGGTTATATCATTTTGATTGGTGGTCTTCTTGCCGCGTTATGGAAAATGGGTATTCTGGCCAGCATCGGTACGACATGGACATTGATCGGCGTTGTGATCACAATCGGTGTTGGCATCATGCTCGCAGTCACCAGTAGCGGCAGCAAAGAGAAAATTGAAATCGGCCGGAAGTGAAATGCCAGGTTTTTGAAGCATGATGGCCGAAGAGTTAAGCCGTAACTCCGGTGTCGCAATGCATCAGGAAAATATCGGCTCAGGTAAAGCCGAGAAAGGAGACAAGTGCCATGCAAATCGCTATATCGCCACAGCCGGTGGTTTCTCTAATTGCGGGAATATTGATTTTTATTTTCCCGAAACTATTAAATTATATCGTTGCCATCTATCTCATTGTCATTGGCATTCTCGGATTGATCCGATGAGTGGCTTACGGATCTTATACGAAGGTAACCTTATAACTACGAAACAAGAGGGTTAAATAACAGTAAAGGAGGAAAAATATGGGCACAATACTGATTGTAATTTTGGTACTCATTCTTGTCGGCGCACTACCCACCTGGCCTCATAGTAAGAACTGGGGATACTATCCCAGTGGTGGAGTTGGATTGATTCTTCTGATTCTGCTCATTCTGTTACTGATGGGGCGGATCTGAGATAAGTTTAGCGCGCAGCGCTTCAAGGTATTCCGGGAGGGTGAGGAACCCTCTTAAGGAGTCCTATGAAAGTTGGCATTCTCGGAGTTGTCCGATGATTGGCTTGCAAATCTTCTCTTATTCCATACTGGGAAATTAGCATCTCAGTGGCAAGGAGAGTTAGGAGAGATTGCTCTCCGCAGGTTATTGGACTCATCTCCGCTGGAAGAAAATAAGAAAATCAACGTAAAAAGGAGAATTTAATATGGAAGAGCAAGAGGGAACAAAAGTTAATTTTTTCAAGGGATTATTAATTGGAGGCGCATTGGGCGCATTGGCAGGCATTCTCTTTGCACCAAAATCAGGAAAAGAGCTGAGATCGGATATCAAGAAGAAAGGGAACAAGATTATAAAGGATGGACAGGAAATTTATGCCGATGCCAGCACGAAAGCAAAAGAGATTTTTGTGGAAGTCAGGGATAAAGCAAAGGAGTTGAAGAAGGAAGCCGAAGACGCCGGTGAAAAGATGTCCGACGAAGTTCATGAAAAGATGGGGCAGGTCAAAAAGGTTTTTGGGAGGTAGTGAGAGAGCGGCGTATCATATAACCACGTGTTCGGTTTTTTACAGGTAAAGGATATGTCCATAAAAAGAGGGGTCGTTATGAAAAGTTTTATGCCGGATATAGAGAGTTGCACTAATAAGAATGACTATTTTCAGCGGGTACTTTTCACGACAAAACAGACGAAATATAGAGTCAACTGCGCGCAATAACGCGCTCAGTATTTGTTCAACATAGAGGAGGATCATCATGAGATATTTATTTGTAATTGTATTGGCACTGTCGGTGCTGGCATTTAGCGCTTGTGAACGACCGACGACAGTGGAAGCCCCTGATACCGTTGTGGTCACACCTCCCGGACCTGCAGGAGCACCAGGAGCACAAGGTGCACAGGGAGTACAAGGAGCACAGGGAGTGACGGAAAAAGGCGAAACCGGTTCGACCGGAGCCACGGGTGCCGAAGGTGCCAAGGGAGATCAGGGTCGTAAGGGTAATACCGGTGGTGACACGATAGTAGTTGTTCCAGATCGCTGATGGGGTTGCTTAAGAGACTAAATAATTTATTTGTGAAACTCCAATTTAGAAAGCGAAGCACAGCGGAATTGGTAAGTTGAATCCCGACACTGTCGGGACGAAGCGGAGGGTATAATGCCCCGCAGTTTGCTTTGGGGTTTATAACCGTGATTTATTAACGAAATACAACAAAAGGGGAAATAAAATGAAACATGCAAGAATTAAAATTATTTTCATTACGTGCGTCGTCGCGATTATAGGAATCTTTTCGGTTTCCTCTTACGCGGCTACGGCCAATGAGATCGATGCCAGAGTAAATGCGTCCCTCGACCGGTTTGTCAATGAAGTCAAGGGTGCGCAGGAGTTTCTTAATGCCGCCAAGGGAGTTCTTATCGTCCCTAAAGTCATACAGGGTGGACTTGTAGTCGGAGCCGAGTATGGTGAAGGAGCCTTAAGGATAGGAGGTAAAACGGTCAGTTATTACAACATTATTTCCGGGTCTTTCGGCTATCAGATCGGAGCTCAGGAGAAGGACATCATTCTTGTGTTCATGAGCGATAAGGTATTAAAGAAATTCCGTAACAGTAAAAACTGGAAAGCGGGTGTTGATGCCAAGGTAACCGTGGCCAATGTCGGTGCCGACGGTTCTATAAACACTTTAAATATTAAGCAGCCCATTGTCGGGTTTGTCTTTAGTCAGAAAGGGCTTATGGCCGGTGCCACGATAGAAGGTTCAAAATTTACGAAATTGAAAAAATAAACAGCACCGAGGCATTCAATTATCGGTTCTCTGACCTTACGCAAGTGGCATGTTTTGATACAGCTATTCATCGTGACATGCCACCGCGTATGGCCTGATTTGAAGCCGGGTAATTCCAGTTCGCCTCGGTAATGGTGCCAGTAAAACCGAACGTCACCCCCTCCGGCGTTGCGGTTTTACTGGCAACCTCGCAAATCCTGTGGCAACGGTGATTGGATTTCGTAGGACCCTTCAGCCTAATTTACAATTTGTTTGGAGATGTTCGGTTTGCGCTATTGTGTGATGATGCGGATCTGACGGTCGCTGAGTAGAAAGAGGAAAAGTCATGAGAAATAGAATATCTCCATGCCTTGCTTTTTTTGTTTTAGGAGAGGATGATAATTTAGTTTAATAATCAAAACCGGAGGAGGGGTTTTATGAAATCATTTTATGAATACGAAAAGTTCTGGTTTGTCTTTTTAACGGGCATGCTGATTTTCTCTTTATCGGGATGTTCAAAATCTATCGTCAGAAATCAAATTCAGCCCGAAGGATACTCGATTGCCTCCGATGTTCAAACGACGGTGCAGAGAACGATCGCTCCCAGTTCGACACCTTCGACAGCGATTAATCTTTGGGAAATTTCCAAATACAGTCAATACGGCTATGGAAACTGGACTTATGGCTCGGGTCTTCCCTACGACAAGCGACTCGATGTCATGCCGGCTGCATATAGCGATTCAGCCGTCACTAAAAAAACAAAACTTTTGAATTTCTTTACCATATCCGATATCCATATCACCGACAAAGAATCTCCCAACCAGTTGATCTATCTTCAACGCCTGCATCCCAAATTGCCGGTTGGAGGATCTCTGTATTCAGGGATTATGATGTATACAACGCATGTTCTCGACGCAGCCGTCCAGACTGTCAATGCCCTGCACAACAAAGACAACAAAGCAAATCCGTTTGACTTCGGCCTCTCTCTGGGTGATACCTGCAACACCACTCAGTACAATGAACTTCGCTGGTATATCGATGTTCTGGACGGCAAGATCATAACGCCCAGTTCCGGAGCCCATCTCGGAGCCAACACCATCGATTATCAGAAACCTTATCAGGCGGCAGGACTGGATAAGACGATTCCCTGGTATCAGACGCTTGGCAACCACGATCATTTTTGGATGGGTTCAATCCCTGTCGACTATAGTCTTAGAAAAGACCTTCGGCAATCCTTCACCAGCGACGAAGTGTTCGCGACGGGAGATATACTCGCTAACCCGGCAATAATTAATAACCGTGATTACTACATGGGCGTATTCGACGGCTCGACTCCTTACGGTGACATTATCAAGGCAGGACCTGTTGGAAATTTCAGCAGCGCTCCGAAGGTTGCAGCCGATCCTGATCGCCGTTCACTTTTAAGGACGGAGTGGATGAAAGAATTTTTTAATACGTCTTCCATTCCGGCCGGTCACGGTTTCAACTTGACCGATGCCAACAATGGCTTTGCCTGTTACAGCTTTATGCCTAAGTCGAACATTCCGATCAAGGTTATCGTTCTCGACGATACCCAAAAAGAAGATGACGGCTCAGCCGACATTCACGGGCATGGCTTTCTGGATCAGGCACGCTGGGCTTGGCTGAAAAAAGAACTGGCTGACGGTGATGCCGCTGGTCAATTAATGATTATCGCCGCGCATATTCCGATAAACGTCGAAGTGACGGCGCCTAATTCCGAAATGGGTTGGTGGGTCAATCCGCAAAATGCCGTGACTCTGCCGGATCTGATTGCGGAACTTCAAAACCATCCGAATATTATCGCGTGGCTCTCGGGGCATCGTCATTTGAGTACCGTTAAAGCATTTATCTCCGCTGATCCGGTCAACGCTCCGGAAAAAGGTTTCTGGCAGATTGAAACTCCATCGCTGAGGGATTTCCCTCAGCAGTTCCGGACTTTTGAAATTTACCTCAACAGCGACTATTCAATTTCAATCGTTACCACCGACGTTGATCCGGCAGTCCAGGACGGAACGCCGGCGGCAGCATCGCGTAAATATGCCATCGCAACAGCTCAGATAGTCGAGACGGGGGCTCTTACTACTAAATGGAATCCAACTAATGATCCAACTATAAAAACAATGCCAACCGGTTCATACAATGCAGAGCTTTTAAAGAAGTTGAGCCCGGCAATGATACTTAAGATGCAGAGACTGTACCCGTAAACCATAAGATAATTGTTTTCACTAAGACGATATTTGCAATAAAAACAAGTTGGAAAGGAGATTGTATGATTTCAAAAATTCTTGTGCCATCAGATGGATCAAAAACAGCTAAAAAAGCAGTTGTGTACGCGGTTGATCTTGCCAAACAATTGAAAGCTTCAATTATTATCCTGAGCGTTATTGATCAGAGGTCACTAATAGCTAACACAGTCTCCGCATCGGAAACTCCACGGCACACAATAGAGCCTATTGATGATTATCTGAAAGAGGCTGCCGAAGGATTTGCCGGAGAAATAAAAAAACTGTGCGATAAAAACGGTGTCGCATCTTCAATTTCTATTAAGAAGGGGCATCCGGTGGAGGAGATTGTGAAGGAGGCCAAGAGATCCAAGGCCGATCTTATTGTTATGGGTTCCCATGGAAGAAGCGCCTTATCAGCCACAGTCCTTGGTAGTGTATCCTATGGTGTTATCCATAATGATAAAAGTATTCACGTGCTCATTGTGAGGGGTTGATTGCAATAGGACACGAACCCAAAAGGATGTAATAAAGGAGAATAAACATGCCAGAGTTCGGATCGCCCTTTTCAGGGTTAGCAAACGACAGGATGCTCACAAATGAGGAACTCATCAGAGCAATTCGTTTCATGGTGGCAGCAGAGTACGAAGCGATTCAGTTGTATATGCAGCTTGCCGAGTCAACCGACAATACGCTTGCCGTGGAAGTACTCAAAGACATAGCTGATGAAGAACGCGTTCACGCAGGAGAGTTTCTGCGATTGCTCCACGCACTTGCTCCCGATGAAAAAAAGTTCTATTTTAAGGGGGCGAAAGAAGTAGAAATAGAAATCAAGAAAAAGAAGTAGAGGAAAACATGAAAAAAATATTGGTCGCAGCATTTGTAATCCTGGCGCTATTTTCCGGGGCGGTAATAGCCCAGGATGATATAGAAAAAAAGAAAATCGAATTTTTATTGTCCTCCATAGAGAATTTAAAAGGAGCAAAATTTATCAGAAACGGCTCAGAGTATAATGATGGAAAGGCAGCCGCTGCGCATTTACGACTGAAACTTAAAAACGCCGGTGGCAGGGTCCAGACCGCCGATGATTTTATAAGCCTATGCGCTTCCAAATCCTATTTTACAGGTAAACCGTATATGATCAGATTCTCTAATGGAGAGACTATAAAATCAGAAAAATATTTTCGAGAAAAACTAAAGGAATATTGTTCAACCATTAAAAAATGTGACTGATAAAGAGATTCGGTGGATAGTTATGGCGCAGGAGAATTATTTTGATAAACATATGAAAATTGCCAAACCTTTCTTTTTTTTCTTTTTGCTAATATCCATTATGAACCTCATCAATGGATGTGCAACCTTGCCGAATGTCTCTAAAAAAATTGACGCGACTCCGACTGCCCGGGAACCTCGCCAAATCGTTTCGGCCAAAGGACTGTTATCTCAAGAAAAAAGTAAAGCTATCATGGAACGGTTGAAGCAATCGGTCAACCCGACGGACGTATTGGAGCGTTACACGGCCGTGATAGAATCGGTTACCGAAAGCCCGCTGACCAAAGGGAACAAGGTCACTCTGCTTATTGACGGTCCGGCGACCTATGCCGCGATGTTTGAAGCTATACGCGGCGCCAAAGACCATATCAACCTGGAAACCTTCATTCTCGAAGATGATGAGATCGGGAAAAAATTTACAAATCTGCTGCTGCAAAAACAGGCCCAAGGGGTTCAAGTCAACATCATTTATGACAGCATGGGAAGCATTACAACGTCCGAATCATTTTTCAAACGCTTGCGGGAGGGAGGAATTCAGGTGGTCGAATTCAATCCTGTAAAGCCGCTGAAAGGCCACCTGAAATGGCTCATGGTAAATCCGGATCACCGCAAGATTCTGATCGTTGACGGTAAAGTCGCCATTAGCGGAGGCGTCAACATCAGTAATGTTTATTCGGGTAGGCCATCCGGAAGGAAAAAAGTAAAAGGAGATTCCTTGCCCTGGCGTGACACAGATGTTCAAATTGAAGGACCCGCGGTGACTGAGTTCCAAAAGCTTTTTATGGATACATGGTCCAAGCAGGATGGACCGAAGCTTTCCGAACCCCACTATTACCCTGATTTAAAAGAAATGGGCAATGCCCTGGTGCGAGTCGTCGGCAGTACTCCCGGCTCCGACAACAGGATTACATTTATTGTGTATGTGGCGGCTATTACGTTTGCGGAGCGCTCTATTCATCTGACGAATGCCTATTTTGTCCCTGATAAACAAATTCTAAAAGCTTTTACGGATGCGGCCGTGCGCGGTGTTGATGTAAAAATAATTCTTCCTTCCAGCACCGATTTTCAATTTATCATAGACGCGGCGCGGCATAATTATTCCGAGCTTCTGGAATCTGGCGTGAAGATATATGAGCGCCGCAACGCCGTATTGCACGCGAAAACCGCGGTCATTGACGGCGTCTGGTCAACAGTCGGCTCCACCAATCTGGACTCCCTGAGCCTTCTGAGTGATGACGAGGTGAACGCAGTTGTCCTGAGCCGTGAGTTTGCGGTGGAAATGGAGCGCATGTTTGCTGATGACCTTGCCCAATCCGATCAGATCCAAAAGGATAAGTGGGGGAAAAGACCTTTATCGCAAAAAATCAAGGAAGCGGTTGCACACTTATTTTCCCGTTGGCTGTAATACCAAATGAGAAGAATTAAACAGTTTAGTATCTTTATTATATTTCTTGCGGCACTTTTAGTTGGCGGTTGTTCTACGACCGTCAGCACTGTTGTTGATCAGGGAGCGCCGCAAGTAAAACAGCAGCCGGCGCATCATACGAAAAATGGTTTTCGTAATATTTATGATAAGCCGGAGCATGGATTGGCGAATTTTCTGCGTTGGAAGTTGGGGATTATACCTGATGAAGAGCCGGCCATTACTCCTGTTCCGATACTACCCTATGTGCCGGATATTGTCGCACCTGATTATCAACGTATCGATCATCCCGATCCCGCTAAAATACAGATTACCTGGATAGGCCAGTCAACTTTTTTAATCCAGGTTGAGGGGATCAATATCTTAACGGATCCCGTTTTTAGCAAAAAATTATCACCTGTTCGCGGCTTTGGTTTCAAGAGGAACAGTTCTCCGGGGATACCCTTTGATCGTCTGCCGACGATTCATGCCGTTCTCATAAGTCACAGTCACTATGATCATCTCGATTTATACACGGTTAAAAAGTTGGGCAACAAACCGAAATATTTTATTCCTCTGAATCTGGGAAAGTGGTTCCTCGAACAGAAGATTACAAAATATGTGGAAATGGATTGGTGGGATAAAGTGATATTCAAAGGTATCCGTATCGTATCTGTACCGAGCCAGCATTTCTCCAGGCGAACTGTCCGTGACGGCAATAAAACGCTTTGGACAGGGTGGATACTGGAAACGAAACATGGGAAGATACTCTTTGCCGGTGATACGGGATACTCAGTTCATTTCAAGGAAATCAGAGAAAAGATGGGTCCGATGCGCCTGGCGCTCTTGCCCATCGGGTCATATCGGCCTCGCTGGTTTATGAAGACCATACATATGGATCCCGCGGATGCCGTGTCCGCCCACAAGGATCTGCAGGCGGAGCAATCCATTGCCATGCATTGGGGGACCTTTTATATAGCCGATGATCCGCTGGCTGAACCGCCTCTCTATTTGAAAAAAGCCATGAAAGAGGCGTTCATAGCGGATGATTCCTTCCTCGTGATGAAATTTGGTGAGACACGGGTTTTTTGAATAAGAACCGGATAAAAAATCTGCTTTCAAATTCAATTATTTGTAAGTTTGAACTTCGGTAGCATTTCCAAAAGCGCTGGAGTTTACGGAAGCTGAGATTACAGACAAATCAATATTAGTAAACAGCGGGAAATGGTCAGAAGGGTAATATTTATTCCATTTTGGATGAATAATTATCGCGTCTTGTACCCGGACAGAAGAAGGGACAAAAATATAGTCAAGTTTGAACCGGAAAAATAATCTGCGATACCCGTGAAAAGTAGCGACATGTCGATCATTTGGATACCTTACCCGAAAGGTGTCCATTAATGGTTCGGGATTGGAGATAAATCCTTTTTTTCTGATTTTTAAAGGAATTTTACCTTTTAAATATTTTATGGGCGCACTCTTTTCTCTGGCATTAAAATCCCCCGTCAGTACAAAAGGATCCGAAGAAGTCCGCTTATGAATAAACTGGGTCAAAAAAACGACGCTGTTTTTTCGCGAACGCTGAGAAATATGATCCAGGTGGACATTATAAAAATAAAAAGCCTGCCGGGATTTTTTTTCAATCAGGCGCGCCCAGGTACATGTTCGCGGCATGATGTTTCCCCATCCTTTTGATCCCGGGATAGCGGGTGTATCTGAAAACCAGAAGGTGCCATGCTCAGAGAGGAGAAAGCGTGATGCATTAAAAAAAATGGCATTGTGCAATACTTTGCTGCCGCCTAAATTTCCAATATCAACCTTCTCATATCCGGGAAGCATGGTGCGGATCTCTGATATTTGAAAGTTCAACGCTTCCTGCAGGCCCAGAACATCGGGACGATAATGATTCAAAAGTTCGCATACCCTGTTACGACGAAATCTCCAGTGATTTTTGCCGTCTTTCGCCGTTCCGCGCCGAATATTAAAACTCATGACATTTAAGTTCAATCCGGCATTTGGCATCAGATTGGAAAAAGAAATCATTTCGGGATTCGGAATTCTTCGCAGAGGATTAAAACCCCAGAGCCAAACGACTGGCCGACGAATTTGAGCAATTGATTTTTTAGCGAACAGAAGACCTTTCGCTTTTTTTGTCTTAACCATATTTCACATAACCTTTTTGAAATGACGCGGAAGTCTTATAATTAGGTTAATTATGATAAATGAAAAAACAAGTCATCGTACGACAAATAATCAAATTAGTTTATTCAGGATCAATCGAACTAGCAGGCATTTATAGATTCGGCAACTCCGCTGATCTCGATGTGCCACTCGCGATTTATGAGACGCGTCCCACTTCGTTCGTTTTACCCCAGTGCTTCGCCATACAAAGATGTGCTCATTATCGTACATCGCTGCGCTCCTGGGATAGTTCCCAATCCCGACATATCGGGATTGGATAATTCGACTAACAAACTTCAGTGCACTTTGTTTCTGAAGCTTGGGTCTCATCAGTATCCCTCAATATACTGAGGCTCCACCACATACTGAGGTCACACGGATCAGTTAATACTTTTGGGTTATACTCTATTATTAAGCTAACGAGCTGTTATTAAAGGATGAATAAAGAATTGCGATATCTCTGGTTGTTGGCAAGCCATTTGCAACTATAATCAAAAGAATCAATCAATCGGTTAAAAACAGGCAAGGAACGAATAAAGGAGAAAAACAATGAAGAAGCTGAAGATATGGATGGGTTTAGTAGGGTGTTTGCTGCTTACAGCGCTGATGATGGTTCCGCAAGTATTAGCTGCAAATGCGCCTGTCATCACGGTAGGCCGCGTATACTATATCGAAGGGGATCTTCTACGATATATTCCTGAGGATAATGACTGGGTGGCAATGGTCAAAGACGCACCCTTCGGAACAGAGGATACACTTTTTTCAGGAAACGAGGGGATGGCGGAGATGTTTGTCCCCAACGGGACATGGATGAGAGTCGGGAACAATACACAGATTCAGATCATCGCCCTCGACTCAGATCTTTCCGAAATGGATGTGGCTACGGGCATGGCCCGTTTCTATAACAAAGGTTCCGAAACAGTTATCAAAGCCACCAGTCCCTTCGGGTACGTTCTGGCTTACCCCGGAACGGTCTTCGACTTTTACGTGGGTGAGAACTCGGCAGAAGTGGTTGCGGTGAAGGGGACGGTAAGTTTCGTCCACACGGCAACTGATGCTCAGTACGATGTGGATGCCGGCTCCCCGTCCATTCTTGCCGATGAGCGTCAGGTATCATCCGGCGACGGCACTGTTGATCCCGACTGGAATAGATGGAACAATACCCGTGAAAACTTATGGATGTCAAAAGCCCGGATAAGGGGTCGTTCGGTAGAATATCTTCCACGCAGCCTCAGGGACGAGTCGTATGCCCTGGAAGAGAACGGAAGATGGGAAAGCGTCCCTTATGAGGGTACATCGCACTGGTTCTGGCGTCCTACCACCGTAGCGGTGGGATGGTCGCCCTTTTCCGCCGGGCGCTGGACCGACTGGAATGGGGACCAGGTATGGATCCCTGCGGAACCTTTCGGTTACGTTACTCACCATTACGGCAATTGGATCTACACGCGGAATTCCTGGTACTGGGCACCGCCGGTAGTGCGTGTGCGCGCAGGCCTTTCCCTTCTGAACATCGGTTTCTTTTGGTCTCCTGGAAGGGTTTCATGGATTCACCATGACACCTATGTGGGATGGGTGCCATTGGCGCCGCGCGAGACGTACTACAGCCATCGCCGCTGGGGAGGACCCCATGAGGTGGTCGTAACCAATAACACCGCCCGGATCAATATCAATATTGGAAGCTATGCCTATGCAAGCCGTGCCATCATTGTTCCTCGGGATAACTTCTACCGTGTGAATAATTACAGGAATGTCCGGGTAAGCAATATGAACTCCACCACGATTATCAACAACTATAAAGCGGCACCGGTCGTCAATAATACCGTGATCAACAATTACACCACGAATAAACAGCGGCATAACTTCACAAACATAGCGGTAAAGGAAAAGCCCCACAATACGGTGATTAACCGAATCGAGAAAAACAAAACCATTATTCAGAAGGGAAAGAAAGAAAACGCTACTGTGGTTCGTCAACAAGTTAAGGGTATCAAGGCAGGAAAGGTCAACAGCGAGGCCCGTATCGAAGCGCCCCAAAGCACGAACTATATCGTGCCGGCCAAAGAAGTGAGCAAACCAAAATCGGAAATAAAACTTAAGCAAAAGAAGATCAAAACCGGCGGAAAGCCAGGGCAATCCGTAAGACCGGAGCGAGTCACTCCGGCAAAGACTAATCAGCCCGGTCAGCCCTCAGCACCTTCAAAGCCGGAAATGACTACTCCCGGCCCGCAGACGTCGCAACAGCAACAGGCGCAGGAGCGGGGTAAGCAAAAGCAGCTTCATCAGCAGCAGAAGCAGGAAGAACAGCAACAGGTTCAGGAGCGGGGTAAGCGAAAGCAGCTTCAGCAGCAGCAGAAGCAGGAAGAAGAGCAACGGGCGCAGGAGCAAGACAAGCAACAGCAGCTCCAGCAACAGAAGCAGGGAGATCAGCGACGGGCGCAGGAGCAGGAC
>PHBC01000008.1:77585-94189 GCA_002840505.1 Deltaproteobacteria bacterium HGW-Deltaproteobacteria-2
CTCCAGCAACAGAAGCAGGGAGATCAGCGACGGGCGCAGGAGCAGGACAAGCAACAGCAGCTCCAGCAACAGAAGCAGGAAGATCAGCGACGGGCGCAGAAGCAGAGCAAGCAACAGCAGCTCCAGAAGCAGAAGCGGGGCAAGCAACAGCAGAAGCAGGAACAACTGCGCAAGGAACAACTGCGCAAGTTCTGCGAGCAGAACCCGAATGATCCGAAATGTAACTAGTCAGCCGGTTGTTCGTTTTTATCAGATAGGTTCAAACATATGCGGATAAGTTTCCAATGGGCAGCTCGAAAAATACATTGTATCCACTTAGGCGGATTGCGTTGGCAGAGATATATAGTTCGCCTTCTAATTATCTCAATGGTTATGGGAGGCACTCTCGTAGCAATGGGATTATATCATGTCTATTTTGACCGAAGCAATCTGCCTGACATAGAAACCTTGACCCGTTTTGAGTTTTCTGCAGTGGGCCACGTTTACGATGCCAATGGTCAGCCGCTTATTGAGATAGCAAGAGAGTACCGGCGGAATATCAAGTATGAGGAAATACCGCCCATTGTTCGTGATGCGATCATTGCCACTGAGGACAAGAACTTCTTCACCCATAACGGGGTTGACTATTCCGTAATTCCTCGCGTGCTGAGCAAAGTCAGGATAGGTTGTCTGGTACCAGGAATTACAAAACTAAGACGGAAGAATGCGTTAAATAGTCAGACTATCTTTCCGCATGGAGGATCTACGATCACCCAACAACTCGTGCGGTGTCATTTTCTCAAAGGCATGACGGTTTTTCAAAACATGACGGATCAAGAAAACAGCAACCAGCTTCGGCAAGGTGTGCATTTGAGCAGAGCACTCTCTTACATAATCGACTCGCGAAGTATCAACAGGCTGGTTCGGAAGATGGAAGAGATTCGACTGTCGTTGTGGGTCGAAAACAAGATGCAGAAATGTTTCGGTTCGAAACGCCGCGCTAAGGAAGAAATTTTGGCCCGATACGCCAGTTTGATCTACATGGGAAACGGTCAGTACGGGTTTGCGGCGGCGGCGGAATATTATTTTGGACGGCCTCTCGTCACTTTCACCGCAGATGACGCTGATAAGGCAGCCATACTTGCAGGCATTGCAAAGGCTCCCAGCAACTACGCGCCCAGTGCGAAAAACACCAAGAGAGTTTTGCGCCGTAGAAATCAAAGCCTGGCGCTTATGGCGGCCAACGGTTTTATTTCATTAGACAGAATGAAAGACGCCGAAAAGCGCCCAATTCAGGTGGCTGTGCGGCTCAAGAATAAGGTGCCCCTGGGGCCTGCTGTCATTGGGAATGTTCTTCAGGATCTCAAAGAACTCCCTGCTGATCTCGGAATGGAAGGCCTCCGGCATGGACGTATCCAGATTTACTCGACAGTGGACGTCCGGGTGCAGAAAATTGTTAACGAGGCACTGGAACGCGGCCTCGATCTTTACGAGAAGCGACACCCAAATATTAAAGGGCTAATCCAGGGTTCTGCAGTGGTGCTGAGAAACCGTGATGCGAGCATCCTTGCCGAAACGGGTGGTCGTCAGTTCTACCAAGGCCGTTCCAATTCATACAGCGACTTTAACCGCGTAACGAATTCTCTGCGACAACCTGGGTCCGCAATGAAACCCATTGTCTACCTCGCTGCTTTTCAACAAGGAAGGTTTGATCTTGATACTCTGGTTCCCGACAAACCTATCAGTGTTCCCGATAAAGGGTATCAGAATACGAAATGGATATCAAACTACGATGGCCGATTTAAGGGTATGATTCCACTTCGGAAGGCGCTGGCGGAATCCAGAAATGCCACTGCGATTTGGATAACAGAGGAGATTGGGATTGAGAGCATCCTGTGGACGGCGCAGAATCTGGGTGTCCGGACGCATTTGCATCCTTACGCCACGACAGCATTGGGTGCGTCCGAAATGAATTTGCTGGAACTGGCCAATGCGTATCGAACTATGGCGTCAGGAATTTTCGCGAAGCCGTATGTGATCCGAAAAATTGTCCGCGATTCGGGGGAGGTAGCGGTCAATAACGAAAACAGTGAGCAACCCCCGGTCGCAGTCGGCCTTTGCGCGATCTCGCTTATTCAGGAAGGCCTGCGCGGTATTGTGCGCATGCCTACCGGCACGGCTCATGCACTTGACTCCGGCGGTTTTCCGATTCCCGTTATGGGGAAAACAGGAACGACCAACTACTTCAGGGATGCGCTTTTCGTGGGCTCCACTTACGGTCCTGAAGGAATCACCATTGCCGTCCGCGTCGGCTTTGATGACAACCGTTCCCTCGGTCCAAAAGAAACCGGCGGCAGGGTCGCTCTTCCGGTGTTCAAAGAAATTATGCTCAGAATCTACCGCGAAAGACTTGCAGGACCAGTGCCTGCGTTTCCAGACCAGATGGAGCAGAATATTAATAATTACCTTAAAGACGAGCCGGTCGAAGGTGAGTTGTTAACGGAGAAGGAAAGATCCGAAACCAATGGATAAGAGTGTGAAACGCACATTCCGGACGTCTACAGCTTTGATCCTTGCCATCTTTAATTGTTGTGTTGGCAGAGAAAATTAATCGAGGATATCAGGTAAAAATACATGCAGCGTTGTAATTCCCAACAAGAGGCGATAAAGATCCATCCCGAAAGCACACTGCTCATGATCGGTGATTCAATTACGGATTGTGGCCGTGTTAGCCCTGCCGCCGAAGTCGTTCGCGATTCGCTCGGTTATGGCTATGTCAGACTCATTCATAACAGACTCAGCGCCGCCTTTTCCCAACAGCGTATTTTCATCCTCAACAGGGGCGTTTCCGGCAATACTGTCCGTAATTTGGTCGCGCGCTGGCAATCCGATGTCATGGAATTGAAACCGGATTGGCTCTCTATCATGATCGGCATCAACGACGTCTGGCCTAAGTTCGACGACAGTCAGCCGGATGAGTGGTATGTTTCTATTGATGAATATGCCTCCACATTAGAGTGCCTGATCAGCATAACGCGGCCTCAACTAAAAGGGATGGTACTCATGACACCTTATTGCATCGAACCCAATCGGGCGGACCCGATGCGAGCGATGATGGATCAGTATGGGGATGTGGTGCGCCGGTTGGCCGGTCAATATCAAGCTATCCTGGTAGATACTCAGGCTGCGTTCGATTGTGTCTTGACGGAAGTTCATCCGACGGCGCTGGCTTTAGACCGGGTGCATCTGAAACCGACAGGGCACGTGATCATAGCACAGGCTTTTTTAAAGGCATTGGCGTATAATTAATTAGGGTATTGGACTATCCAATTGCCTTCAATGTGTCCCTCAATATACTGAGGGTCCACCAAATATTGAGGCCAAATAAATCATCCCGTACTCTTCTGCCGGTCTCTCTTGTTAATCTAAACACTTATTATTAATGGATGAATAAAAAATCTGATTCTCTTTCGCTTGTTGGCAAGCCACTTGCAGCTAAGATCAGATAGAAATCGTTATGAATAGACTTAAAAAGTACCAACTAAGCCCGAATAAATTAGTGGTCCTTAGCTGAAGGGAGAAATATTTATGAAAATTATCAAAAATTTGTTTTTTCTGAGTTTAACATTAACTTTAGTATTAGTAGTCGTCATTTTTAATGTCCATGCCGCTGATCAATCAATTTGTAATTCCGGTGCAAACGTCTTTTTTCATAACAACGGAGCACTAAAATCCTGCCAACTCCAGAATGATTACGATGCGAATAACATCCGGTGTAAAAATGGCGGTTCTGTTAGTTTTTACAGCAATGGAAAATTAGAATCTTGTGTGCTGTCTGCGGAGGTCAACATAGCCAAGAGTAAATGCAAGGCAGATAGTCAGATTTCTTTTTACATCGATGGCAAATTGAAATCATGCATGAAGCAAGACAACTAATTCTAAAAAAGATTAGAAAAAGGAGGAATATATGGACCAGGGGCAAATTGATGAAAGAACGCGCAAAATACAGACTTTACAAAAACAATTGAACGATAAACGGTCAGATATCGACAGAACAAAAAGAGATAAAAAAATGCGTGTTCGCGAAATGGAAAGACAATATGACAGTCAAGTCAAGAGTAAGGAAGACGATTGTAATGATCTCAGCAGGCAAGTCGAAGACCTGACCAGACAGTCAAGAAGTTAGTCCGTTCAATTTATAGCATCGGCTATATAGGTCTATTAAAATAAAAAACGAAAGAAATAAGGGGTCAACAGGCCGTTACAATATCCATTATTCTTTTTAAGAAAGACAGGTGATTATCATGAATCAACCGGAATCAGATCAGATATGGCAGCATCTTCAGGTTCACATAGAAAACTATTTTAGTCAGACTCTCGCAAACGATGTGCAGAAAATTGAATACAAGCCGCGATTTATAGCCCTGCTGGAAATGCCGTCCGAGTGTAATCAGAACGAACCTTAAGAAACGAGAATTTGCAGGAAACTTGGCCATTGGGGGTTATCGAATTTATTATCATCGTAGGATGGGTAATGATGAAAGCGGCCAAAACATTTTCTATTCATCACAAATTCATATCATAGGATTATTCAATGAGAACGAATGCTAATATGTCTGAACAGACAAAACCACCTGATTTGGACTCAGATGCAAATTTCCTTGGGTGGCAGAGAACATTATCGGGGGAATTATTTCCACTCTTCAATATTACTGTCGTGAATCATCCATTGTATCATTCTACAGTAAGTGAAGAGACCTTACATAGGCTGCGCCTGCGTGTTCCGCGAATTCTCTCCCCATATCCTGAGACGGAACCATCTCCCTGGCATAATCTGGGAATCGAGTTAAATCATCCTAAGACCGCAAGAGATGCAATAAAAATGGCAGGATTGGATTATGTCGTCGTGAAGAAGCCGCTAAAGTTGAAATCGGGGTCAAAGCAAGATGCGTATGTAACAGTACGAACGGATACCAATGAAGTTCTGGGTTTCGTCAACGAGAGTTACAAACCAATTCAGAACATAGATTCTTTCAGATTCTTCGATGATTTGGTTGCTGAGGGTGAGGCGATATACGAAACAGCAGGAGTTCTTGGTCGGGGTGAACGGATCTGGATTCTGGCGAAACTTCCAGGTTACCTTAGCGTCCATGGCAAAGATATCGTCAATAAATATCTCTTGCTCATAAATAGTCATGACGGCAGCTCACAGGTTAGAGTTAAGCTTACTCCCATCCGAGTCGTTTGCAATAATACTTTGACGTCTGCATTGCAGGGTGCGGGAGAATTTCAAATCATTTCTGCACCAAACGCAGAAGGGGATTTGGATCAAACGGATACATTGCTCGAATTATCAAATCACTTATACAAAAAACTCAACGTTATATTTAATGGTATGGCAGCCCGGAAAATCACTCAAGTGCAACTGCGGGCGTATGTGCAGGCGCTGGTTCCGGATAACGAAGAGACACAGAACACTGCAAGAACCGAGAAGATCCGGAACAGCGTGTTTCAACTGCATGAATCCGGCCGGGGGGCTCAGCTGGCTCGCGGTACATTGTGGGGAGCTTTCAACAGTGTAGCCGAATACACGGATCATATGATGCTGGATGAAGATTCGAGCGATCGATTGAATTCAATCTGGTTTGGTCGCGGAGAACAGTTAAAGTTGAAGGCGTTCGATTTAGCGGAGAAAATGCTGATGTGGCCTGAATCCGGGAGTTCAACTATTAACAACAATAGGCATTCCGTCTGATTTGCCGTAGTTACAGAGAGTCGGCACGAGAGGAAATTTAATTATGAAAAGGGAATTATCGATTATTGGCGTCATTCCCCAATATCCGAAGCATTCACAGAATAATATATACGCAAAGATAAAAATGCCCCCGGTGGGGATTTTGTCCGTTATGAGCCAGATTCATCATCATCCATGTTGCAAAGAAGTTTACGCGATTGATGAAAACAATTACAGCGGACCGCAGGATAATCTGGGCCTGCCTGACCATTCCTTTTTGCAGGCCAGGCAACCTGTGCAATTAGCGCTCTTCTACGGCGGCATGAGCAATTCGATACCCCGCATGTTTTCGGTAGCCCGGCAATACAAGGATTTTGGCGCCATCACCATTGCCGGCGGTAGCCATGTGGATGCCCTGCCGCTGGAAGCGCTGTCTTCCGGCATAGATATCGTCGTCCATGGTGAAGGAGAAGAGACTATCATAGAATTGCTGGCTGTATTGCTGAACAATGGAGATGTTACCCTGAATTTCGCCGGATTGGCTGCCGTTTCGGGGATTAGCTTTCTAGATGAAAATGGTGACTATGTCTTTACCGGCAGGCGTCAGCCGATCGAAAATCTAAATGAATTAGCCGATACGGACCTGACCTTGGTAAAATATTTGAAGAAGAGATGGAGTGCCATTCCCATTAACCGGGGGCGTGGCTGTAACTGGAATTGCGAATTCTGTGTAGTGAACAGGCAATATGGACGTTATAAATCCGCATCAATTGAGAAAGCCTTACGGCAGGTGATCAAATATAATGATTTGGGATACAAAGATTATTTCTTCACCGATGATAATTTTTCCCAGAATCCAGAGGAAGCCATTGCGCTGTGCAGGGCGATTGGCGATTACAAAAGAAAATTCCAAAAAAAAATAAGTATAATTGTCCAGGTGCGCACCGAAGCTGCGGAAAACGACGAGTTGATCGATGCCATGCATTGGGCCGGCGTTAGCACCCTGGCCATAGGTTACGAAAGCCCGATCAATGAAGAATTGCGGGCAATGCGCAAAGGCGTGACTGTGGAAAAGTTGATTGCTCGTTCTAAAAAACTGGCCAACTATTTTTATCTGCACGGCATGTTCATTTTTGGGTATCCTGCAAACAAGGATGCACAGAAGAGTACTTTCTTCACTATCAAGCAGCGGGCTGAATATTTTAAAGAGTTTTTCAAAAGATCGGGTATAGACACGATACAACTACTCAATGCTGTCCCACTGCCCGGTTCTGAGCTCAGAGCGAGGTTGGAGAGCGAAGGCCGCCTTCTGCCTCTTTCGACGGTGGGCTGGGATAAATATGACGGATTGTTCCTTTGTTACGATCCGAGACCGGACGGGCTGGATGCGTTTGATCTGAATAACATGCCCAAGATGCTGATGAAAAAAAAATACCTCGGGGGATTTATCAGCCGGAAATTAAATTACGGCAACTGGCTGAACTGGGTTTATATTGCTACGATAGGTTTTCCCATCCAGTTTGTCGTGTTTTATTCCCGACGGTTTATTCGTAATTTGTTGGAAAAACAGAAAATGAGAAAAGCGCAGCGCAATGATGTGCCGATGCATACCCTTTTTACCGTTCCGCTGGCTAATACCTGGCAAGACATAAAAAGAAGATGGAGAAATCTGTTTATTAAGACATACGCGGGCGTAATCGCGAAGCGATGGCTAAAGGAATACCGAAGCAGCGAATACATAAACACACTCCGGCAATTATAAGTTTTAGAGGAGGCAGCGATGAAAAAAATCATTATGTTGGCAATAGCTTGAGTGATGATTTTTATCTGTATTGGCGGATGTTTTGTGCCGTGGGATGAAGGTCGAAGAGATAGAAGACATGACAGAGACGGAGTTCATGAACAACGACATTAGGAAATATAGGATCGAGGTGGCATTATTCCGTAAATAAGCGGCCTCGCTCCTGTCCCTCAACATCCTGAGGTTCCACCAAATACTGAGGCCAAAAAATCATTTCATGCTTTTCATAGCTTCGTTCTTGCTCATCTAACAAACTGTTATTAAAGGATTTATTGAACTTCTATTTTCCTTAAAATTGTTGGCAGACTATTTGCTTTTAATATTTCCATTATCTTTTAATCATACAAATGGAGGTCATCTTTTATGATGCTTTTAATCATACGAATGAATGTCCTTTCTGAGAAGCGCACAGAGTTGTCACAGACGATTGCTTCTCTGTCCGTTTCCACAAGGATGGAGAAGGGATGCAAGCGCTGCGACTTCTGCCAGAGTATCGAAGATGAAAACAAATTCTTTCTTCTCGAGGAATGGGATACTCAGGAACACCTTAGTTTTCACATGAAGTCGGATAATTTTAAGGTTATCCGGGGAGCGATGAACCTTCTCCAGGAACCTTATGAAGAGACATTCCACAACGTTTATCGCCCGGCGATGATGGAGAAGATTTAATGGATAAATTTCTTATTACGAAATGTCTTCGCTGCAGAGGTGCTGTGGCTTATGACAAATATTACGGTATCGATGGACAGTTTTGGGGATGGAAATGTTTGATATGTGGGGATATTATTGATCCGGTAATTTTGGCTAATCGGCAATTGACGAGAATGGATCAGGAAATGGAAGCCCAAGGGCAAGGGTATAATAAGACGGAAGGTAGAGAAGGCCTTGACGGTTTTTTTCTAATATCTGTACCGGACTATGGAAAAGAGGTAAAAAAAGGTACAAAAGAAAAGGTTCGGGAAAATGTCTTAAGGAGATCAAAAGTAGATTGAACTTGATGGATGAATTTTATCTCAGAAAGGAGCCAAACGTGTCTTCGGCGGCCATATTAATGATTCTTTTGATTCTTTGGTATCTGGGATTGCTTACTGGATACACGATGGGCGGAGGTATTCATGTACTGCTGGTCATTGCCATAACCGTATTAGTGGCACGCCTTATTCAGGAGAAGAAATATTATAACGATTTAAACCGTTGTCGGAGAAGGTGAGATATTTAAAAAGGAGGAACACCATGAAATTGAGCAGTAAGGATAGTGTCCCAATGTTGAATTGTTTTGTCGCCATCTATCTCATTGTAATTGGCGTTCTCGCATTGATTCGCTGATTGGCTTGCGAATCTTATATTGGACGGGAATTATTATTGGAAACAAGATAGCCCGGAAATTAAATTGAAAAACTAAAGGAGAATAATATCATGAAATCAAGCAGAAGGGACAAGACAGAAGGCAAGTTTCACCAAATGAAAGGTAAAGCCAAGCAGGTTGCAGGACAAATAAGCGATAATCCAAAATTGGAAGCTGAAGGCGCCGTTGAAAAGATAGCCGGCAAGATTCAGGAAAAGAGAGGTCAAGTCAAGAAAGTTTTTGGGAAGTAGTGACAACGGGCATGACATTTTTGAAATAGAAGAGTTCAAAAAAGCATTAACAACAATAAAAGGAGAACGTATCAATGAAAACAATTTATAGACGGGTAGTAATGATTGTGGCTGTTATCGCTCTGCTGGCGCTCAGCATGCCTGTGCAGGCATCCCAGATGGATGAACGCATAGAATCATCTGCCAAAAATTCGTATGTATTCAGGACCTACCTGCATAATGATGATATTGATATACTGTCCGATGATGGCGCTGTGAGTTTAACGGGAACTGTCTCCGAAGAATCCCACAAATCATTGGCCGAGGAAACTGTAGCAGACCTCCCCGGTGTTAAGAGCGTGGACAACAAGCTGGAAGTCAAAGGCGAAAGCCCCGCTGAGTTTTCGGATGCGTGGATCACTTCTAAAGTAAAAACCATGTTCCTGTTTCATAAGAACGTGAGTGCCATGACGGAGGTGAGCACAAAAGACGGAATCGTTACTTTACGGGGCAAAGCTGCCAATGAGGCACAAAAGGAATTGACGACTGAATATGCCAGGGATGTCGAAGGAGTTAAGGGCATAAATAATGAGATGACCGTGACAAAGATCGCAAAGAAGCGAACATTAGGCGAAAAGATAGATGATGCTTCCATCACAGCACAGGTCAAGAGTACGTTGCTCTATCACCGTTCGACCAGTGCGCTGAATACCAAGGTCAAGACGAGACGTGGTGTGGTCACATTGTATGGCAAGGCGAAAAGCGGAGCTGAAAAGAATCTGGCCACGAAATTCGCCAACGATGTAAACGGTGTGAAGAGTGTCAATAACCGGATGACCATCGAGTAGTTCAAGTTTGAAAAACAAAGATATTTCATCTCCCCTGTCGGCCGGTGCGAGGGTCGCAAGCCGGCGGGGGGATGAACAATCAGAAAGGAGAATGTTATGTTGTGGACAATCGCGGTGATACTGATAATTTTGTGGGCACTCGGGTTGGTGTCGGGCTATGCGATAGGTAATTTTATTCATGTCCTGCTGGTAATTGCCATTATCGTTATACTGGTGCAAGTCATTCAGGGGCGTAGAGTTACATAAATGATTTTCTAATTTAAAAGTGCCCGGTTAGTTCTATTAACGTTGCAATCTAAAACAGGAGAAGAAAAATGAAGAACGCTATTTCATTGACGGTACTTATGGTTTTTATATTAGCCTTGTTTTCGGGCTGTGTCACTATGCCTCAAACATGGCCGGATAATCAAAGAAGTGCGGAGAACAAGATGGTTATAATCCAGGAAAAAATTGGGGATGGGCTGAAAACCGGCGCGCTTACTCCTGATCAGTCACAGATGTTTCTGACGACATTGAAGGGTATTCGAACAGATTATGAGGCTCTGAGAGATAAAGTGGTATCACGGGACGAATGGGACAGCCTTCATGGAAGGCTTGATGTGCTGGGAGATGAAATAAACAGGGCGCTTGGCCGGTACGCGAGACCTGAATCACCAAGGAACGGGGATAGGATTGTCACACTCCAGGGAAGAATTGATGATGGAAGAATCAACGGGCGCTTTCCTCTGACAGAGGGGCGAGAATTTCAATCCAGACTGGACGCTATTCGTAGTGATTATTTGCGGATGACAGAAGGAGGCAGATACGCTTCGGGCGACGAGAGAACAGACATTTCCCGTCGGCTTGACTCACTGGAAACGGATATAAACCGGTTCCGCTAGAAACTGTATAACCACTGCTGGCTGGCGCGAAGTGCTCAAGTCGGCAGTGGTTATAAAGCCATACGGGATGACAACAGAAAGGGGGAATGAAATGAAAACATACACATTGATAGGAATCATACTTATTGTGATCGGAATCATCGCGTTGGCATATCAGGGCATAACCTATACGACGAGGGAGAAGGTTGTCGATATCGGTCCCATCCAGATTAATGCCGATAAAACGAAAACGATTCCGCTGCCGCCGATCCTGGGTGGTATTGCGCTCGTGGGCGGCATTGTGCTGTTGGTTGCGGGAGGTAAGAAAAGCTGACGCGAAACAAAACGGGGATATGTATCAGGAGGCTATAAAATGAAAAAGTTACTTTTGGGAACATTGCTTTTGGCGTTGATCTTTGTATTACCTGTTCCAGCGATGGCAAGGGTGGATGTAAGCGTTGGCATTTCTCTGCCGCCCATCGTATTTGCTGCACCACCGGCGTTGATAGTGCTGCCTGGAACGTATGTCTACGTCGTCCCTGATTACGACGAGGACATCTTTTTCTACGGTGGCTGGTGGTGGCGTCCGTGGCAAGGACGCTGGTATCGCTCGCATTACTACAATTCAGGTTGGGGTTACTACGATAGCGTTCCATCTTTTTATGGCTGGATACCATCGAGCTGGAGGAATGACTACAGGAATCATCGTTGGGAAGGACAACAATGGAACTACCAGCGAATACCTCACCAACAAGTTCAACAAAACTGGAAAGGCTGGGAAAGGAACAGACATTGGGAGAAACAAAATACCTGGGGTGTCCAGGGTTTTAAGCCCCAAACGCGATCACAACAGCCATCTCCAACGGTCCAACCAAAATCTCGAGTAAGACCGCAATCGCGGGATATGCAGCAACAACAATCTCAACCGGTTAAACGACAAGTTCGAGAGACGCAAACACGAGAGATCCAACAGCAGCAATCTAAGCCACAAACACGAGAGATCCGGCAGCAGCAATTGCCGCAAACACGACAGCTCCAGCAACAGCAATCACAACCAAAATCTCAGCCGGTTAAACGACAAGTTCGCAAGGCAGCCGAACCACAACAATCAAAACAGCAAGAGGGTAAACCTGAAAGAGGGCAGGGCGAAAAACAGGATAGAAAGTAGTATTACGGTCACCCTTCCTCTATCACCTATCGTGGAGGGAGTAACGCTCATGGGCGGTATCGTGCCGCTGGTTGCTGAAAGCGAGAAAGGATAATGAGAGACAAAACATTTTTGATGTATAGGAGACAATAAATGAAAAAGTTACTTTTTGGAATGGCGCTTTTAGCGTTGGTAATTGCAGTTCCCAGTCCAACAATGGCGATGGGCAGGGTCGATGTAGGTGTAAGCATTCCTTTGCCGCCACCCATAATGTTTCCGGGGCCGCCCCATCTGGTTGTAATACCGGAAACCTATGTTTACGTTGTTCCCGATGTGGATGTGGACGTCTTTTTCTATGGCGGCTGGTGGTGGCGTCCGTGGGAAGGGCGATGGTATCGTTCGCAGAACTATAACTCAGGTTGGGGCTACTATGAAGGAACTCCATCCTTTCATCAAAGTGTACCCTCCGGCTGGAGAAATGATTATAGGCAGCATCGTTGGGCAGGACATCAGTGGAACTACCAGCGAGTTCCCCACCAGGAAGTTCAGCGAAACTGGCAAGGCTGGGAAAAGGACAGACATTGGGAAAGACAAAATACCTGGGGGGTCCGGGATTTGAGGAAGCCCCAAACACGAACACAACAACCATCTCGGCAGATGCAACAAAGACAGCCTGAAACACAATCCCAGGATTATCAAAACCGTCAGCAACGGGAATACCGTGATCGTGAAAGGATGGATAAGGAAAGGCGCGATAAGATGGATGAGGAACGACAGGACCGGCGGGATAAGGAAAGGCGCGATAAGATGGATGAGGAACGACAGGACCGGTGGGATAAGGAACGGCGCGATAGAATGGATGAGGAACGACAGGATCGGTGGGATGAGGAAAGGCGCGATAATAGGTAAGGATTCACCCGACCATAATAAAGGGTATCTTATTTATCAAAAAGGGGGGGGGGCGCGTCGCCCCCTCAAGGACCTAAAGCTGATCTGATTATATTGGGCAGCAGGCCGAGAAAAATTAAGAAACCGAAGAGAAAGAACAATTTAATAATAGATGAACTCGGCCGGTAAGCATCTCAAAGCGTCACCGAGCGCAGGGAGATAGAAAATGGCCGTGAAAAAAATCAAATCAATATCCCATGAATTATCAAATAGCATCATAGATGCTGTACGTGAATCATTAATCATTCTGGATCAAGATCTAAGAGTGGTATCTGCCAGCCGTTCCTTCTATGACTTCTTTAAGGTAAAACCTGAAGAGACCGTGGGACGGCTTATTTATGACCTGGGCAATAAACAATGGGACATCCCCAAACTGCGGGAACTGCTGGAAACAATCCTTCCCCAAAAGGCAACCTTTGATGACTATGAGGTGGAACATGATTTTCTTAGCATTGGCAGACGCACCATGCTTTTAAATGCTCGGAGGATCCCCCGTCCGCCGGAAAAGCCAAAAGTAATTCTCCTGGCTATCGAAGATATCACCCGGCACAGGAGAATGGACGACTCCAATTTGACGTTGGCAGCAGTTGTCAACACATCTACTGATGGCATCATTGGAAAAGATATAGAAGGATATATCATTAGTTGGAATAAAGCTGCGGAAAACATGTATGGTTATACCGAAAATGAAATGCTGGGCAAAAATATTTCTCTTATAGTTCCTCCTGAATACAAAGAAGAAATGCTTAACCAATTTAAAAAGCTGAAAGCTGGCGAATTGATTGAAAATTATGAAACAAAACGTATCCGAAAAGACGGAATGGTGCTTGATATCTCTTTGACTCTTTTGTCAATTAAGGACGCGTCAGGAAATATTTATGGCGTATCGGCTATTATGCACGACATATCAGAACAAAAAAGGTTACGACGATCGCTGATATTCAGTGAATACTCCGATAGCATTATCAACACTGTGCGTGAGCCTTTAATCGTTTTGAACCATGAATTAAGGGTGGTCACGGTCAGCCGTTCCTTCTATGAATTCTTTAAGGTGAAGCCTGAGGAAACCGTGGGACAGCTTATTTATGATCTGGGCAATAAACAGTGGGATATTCCCAAACTGCGGGAACTGCTGGAAAACATTCTGCCCCAAAAAGCAACCTTTGATAATTATGAGGTTGAACATAATTTTGCCGACATTGGCCGACGCATCATGCTTTTGAATGCCCGGCAAATTCAAAGAGCGTCAGGAAAAGAGCGTATCATCCTCCTGGCTATCGAGGATATTACCGAGCGTAAGGAGATCGAACATGGGCTGGAAAAAGCCAATGAAGAATTGAATGAATTGGCTACCGAGTTAAAACGCACCTCCCGGGTAAAATCAGAATTCCTGGCCAATATGTCGCATGAACTCCGGACCCCGCTTAATTCCATTAACGGTTTTTCCGAGGTATTGTACGACGAAACTTTCGGGCCGCTTAATGAGAAGCAGAAGAAATACGTTCATAATGTTTTAACCAGCGGGAAGCACCTTCTCTTACTGATCAATCAGATACTGGATATGGCCATAGTTGAATCCGGGAAGATGAAACTGACATTATCCATTTTACAGATGAAAAATCTGTTAAATGAGATTTCACTGCTGGTAGCGGATATGGCCGGAAAAAAGCAGCTGCAAATGTTGCTGGAAATTGCCGAAGATCTGCCGGATATCGAGGCTGATGAACTCAAGATAAAAGAGGTAATGTATAACCTGCTTTCCAACGCAGTTAAATTTACCCCCGCCGGCGGTAAAATCGGTATGCGGGCGAAGAAAGTCGATTCTTGGATAGAAGTAGTGGTCTGGGATACCGGAGTCGGTATCGCTAGTGAAAATATGGAAAAAATATTTGAAGGTTTTTTTCGTGTCGATACCCCCTATTCCCGGGTAACTGAGGGGACAGGACTCGGTTTGCCGCTCTCCAGAAAAATGGTTGAGCTGCACGGCGGGAAGCTGTTCGTGGAATCAGAGGGGCTCAATTGCGGCACTTCGATCCGGTTTACTCTGCCGATTTTATCCGGACAGGAGGCATGAGATGAAAAAGAGGGCATTAGTCGTCGATGATAATGAAAATAATCTTTTGCTGGAAAAAGACCTCCTGGAGGTTGCCGGTTTCGATGTATTTGAAGCTGAAAATGCCGCCGATGCGATTGCGATGGCCAGAAAAGAAAAACCGGATATCATCCTTATAGATGTGCGGCTCCCGGATATGCGCGGAACTGCAGCTGCCAGGATATTGCGTCAAGACGAAGAGACAAACTGTATTCCAATTGTTTTTGTGACTTCCTCGGTAATGGCTGAAGGCAGAGAAGAAATAGAAGGCATGGCCAACACCGGATTTATAGGCAAGCCGATAAATACGCGTACTTTTGCGAAAGAAATCAGTCAATATATTCGTGAAACTCCAATTCCGATAGCGTAGCGGAATTGGAAAGTTGAATCCCGACGCTGTCGGGACTACGCGGAGGGGATAAAACTCAGAAGCTTGCTTTGTGGTTTATACCCGTGATTAAGTGAAACGTCACATGTTGAGGGGTTAAATTTAAAAGAGATAAACGATGAAAGACAAACAAGTAATATTAATTGTTGATGACCAGCCTCAGAACATTGAGCTTCTCGAAGCATATCTGGCTTTGCAGGATTATGAAATTGTTACGGCGGCAAATGGTGAAGAAGCGCTGGGCAAAATTTCCGTCAATCAAATCGATCTGATTCTGCTGGACGTAATGATGCCCGGGATGGATGGCTTTGAGGTTATCCGCAGGGTCAGACAGGATGATAAACATCGACTGCTGCCGATAATTCTGGTTACCGCATTGCGGGAAACGGAAGACCGGGTAAAGGGAATTGAAGCCGGTTGTGATGATTTTATTTCCAAGCCCGTTGACAAGATGGAGCTTCTGGCCCGGGTCCGGTCACTGCTGAAGGTCAAGGCCTACAACGACTTGCGAAGGAATTACCAGACAGAACTGGAGTCCGAGGTAACAAAAAGGACCGAGGAATTGAAGCAGGCATTAGAGAATCTTCAACAGGATATAGATGAGCGCATGCGTGCGGAGGAATTGCTAAAACAAAGCGAAGCCAAATATCGCCTGCTGGCCGATAATATCAATGACGTCATTTTCGTTTTGGATATGAATCTGAAATGCACCTATATCAGCCCTTCCGTAAAAATCCTGAGGGGATATGAACCTGAAGAGGTGTTGAAACTATCGTCCATCGATTCATTGACCCCTTCATCTCTGGCTCTGGCCATGAAGACTCTATCCGATATCATGGAGCTGAAAAAAATAAAACAAGTAGAGATGAACGAATCCATTACTATGCCGTTGGAGATGACGCGAAAAGACGGAACTACCGTGTGGACGGAGGTGAAGTGCTCATTTATCAGAGATACAAATCAGCAAGACGTGGGAATTTTAGGCGTAACCCGTGATATTACCCAGCGTAAACTAGCGGAGGCGAAACTTCTTGAGACCCTTGACAGTCTTAAGAATGCCGTTAGCGCGACCATCCAGGTCATGGTATCCGCTGTAGAGATGAAAGATCCCTATACGGCAGGTCACCAGTTAAGGTCTGCAGACCTTGCCTGCGCCATCGCCACGGAAATGGGATTGTCTCAGGAAAAAATTGATGGAATCCAAATGGCCGGTTCTATTCATGACATCGGGA
>PHBC01000009.1 GCA_002840505.1 Deltaproteobacteria bacterium HGW-Deltaproteobacteria-2
TTCTACGGGTGTCATCGGCAAGCATCACTCTTGCGGTTTGATCTGCTCTGCAAATCTGATTAGCTATGTAATAAGAACTATACGGCTCTATTGCCATATGTTCAAGTCCACCTTTTCTAAGCAGTTTTTTGTTTAATGTTAGAAAATCGGTGTAATTTCTTTCATTGCATGTTTCCAGTTTTTTCCCTGTCAAGTATTCGATAACATCAGTTACAGTAAAATTGTTCGCGCCTATTTTCCCCATCAGATTGATCGTTGAGGGATTGTACATGATGTAGTATTTACTTACATTACTATGTTTTTTAGAGGATATATCAGATATTTTATCTGTCATTGAGATGTCCTCATAATCGATAAAAAGATAACGAATGTATTTCTTCAAAAAGTTTAGGGCAAATTATGCAAAAGCTAAGAGATGAGTCCAAAAAATCAATTTGAATATTTAAAAGATTACGGTTTAGATTTACCATAAAAATGAAAATATGGAAATTGTTGATAATAGAAGAAAAAAATATATTAAATTACGTTAAAGACAACAAACTTTCAGAATTCAATATTAATGTCATTGAGGAATTTATCAAACAGGACAAGGAAACAATAAAATTCTATGCTAAGTCATTGAAAGATAAGGAGGCCGGAATTAAAAAATTAAAAATTGAAAAGTTTGCCGCAATGGGAAAGAAATTAAAAATATGAAAGGCGGCTCAAGTTAATAATATCTAATCCGGGGATAAACAAGTCAGTGAGAAACAAGAATCCTGTCTTAGAGTTCTAATCTGCACAGGTACTGGTAAAATGGAGTTTTTCACTTAAAAAATATAAGGAAAAGAAAAAAGGGTTTTCAAATATTTGAAAACCCTTTTAAAAATGGTGGGCCGTGGGGGATTTGAACCCCCGGCCAATGGATTAAAAGTCCACTGCTCTACCGCTGAGCTAACAGCCCACTTTAGTTCTGAATGTGTCAAGCAGAAACTGCTACCGGCTTATTAAAAAGTCCATCTACTGCGTTGCGCTGCATCATTCGTCATTGCGGCGTATGAAAAAATACGCCTCATTTCTCATAATTTGCGCGCCTTGTATCTGGAGCTTTTTTATTAAGCCGTCCAAGTATGCTTAACGCATATAATTTTATTTTAAAATATTAAACTATAATTTGTTAAGAAAAGGATCCTCTAAAACAATTGTTTCTTCTCTTCCCGCTCCTACGGATACGAGCATAATTTTAGCTTCCGCCAGTTCTTCCAGTCTCTTCAAATATTTTCTGGCATTGGCCGGTAGTTCGCTCATTTCCCGTGCGTAAAGAATATCTTCCTTCCAACCGTCGAATTCTTCATAAACCGGCTGACAATCTGAAAGTACGCGAATACTTGCAGGTACGGCGTGAGTGAACGTACCTTCGGCAGATTTATATCCCACGCAGATTTTCAATTTGTCCAAACCGGATAAAACATCAAGTTTGGTGATGGCGAGTGCGTTTATACCGGAGACCCTGACCGCCTGCCGTACCAGTACTATGTCCAGCCATCCACAGCGACGTTTTCTACCGGTTGTTGCACCGAATTCCTGGCCGACCTGCTGCATATGATTTCCAACATCATCTTTTAACTCTGTAGGGAAGGGACCTTCTCCCACTCTGGTCGTATAAGCTTTGCAAATTCCAACGATTGTGTTGATCTTATTAGGTCCGATTCCATTGCCGCAGGAAGCATTGCCGGAAACTGTATTAGAAGAAGTCACATAGGGGTATGTTCCATGATCAACATCAAGTTGAGAGCCTTGTGCTCCTTCAAAAAGAATTTTTTTCCCCTGTTTTATTTCATGATCTAAAATCAAAGAAGTATCCGCCACGTAAGGTTTGATCTTTTGAGCACAGGTTAAATATTGAGTGGCGATTTCTTCTTCGTCAAGCGGCTTATCTTTATAATAATTTGTCAGCAGGAAATTTTTTTCTTTCAGGATTTGCTTCAATTTTTCCCGGAACAAATCTTCTTCATAAAGGTCGCCAATACGGATTCCCGTGCGGGCAACTTTATCTTCGTATGCCGGACCAATGCCTCTGCCCGTCGTACCAATTTTTTTACCCGAGGATTGGGCTTCGCGGGCCTGATCAATGCTACGGTGGTAGGGCATGATTAAATGAGCTTTTTCGCTGACGAAAAGTTTAGTATGAGGCGGCAGGAGATTCCCCTGCTGTAATTCTTCTATTTCCTGAAGAAAAACAAGAGGATCGAAAACAACACCATTACCGATAATGCAGATTTTACGGTCATGTAAAATTCCCGAGGGTATTAAATGTAGAATAGTTTTTTTGCCGTTGACAACTAGTGTATGTCCAGCATTATTTCCGCCTTGAAAACGAGCAACCACGTCGGCTTTTTCGGTATAAAGGTCAACAATTTTCCCTTTGCCCTCATCGCCCCACTGAGTGCCTATTACTGCAACATTAGCCATGATTTATTTCTCTTCAATAATAATTAAAGGTTTTTAATTTTTTCGTTGAAAACTTTTTCCAATTCTACAAGCGCCGTTTTGAGATCAGCCTCCTCGATAGTCGGACCGCACCAGAAACGGTAACCGGCTGGTGCTTCTTTATAGGAGTTGATATCGTGAGCGACATTTTTTTTGCTCAGATCTGAAGCGATGCTTTTTAGGAACTTGCTCTTTTCATCGTTGCCCAGTGCTTTGACCTTGGGATGAGTTACGCTCAGGCACACGGAAGTGTTAGAGCGAACTTTGGGATCATCGGCCAGAAATTCTATCCAGTCTGTTTTAGCGACCCAGTCGGATACGACTTTAAGATTGGCCTGACTTTTTTTGATCAGACCATCCAAGCCGAACTTGCCTGCCCATTCCAGAGCATCCAAATAGTCCTCCACGCAAAGCATAGAGGGCGTGTTGATGACATCACCGTCAAAGATGGCTTTGCTGATTTTGTCACCTTTTTTAAGACGGAAAATTTTGGGCATAGGCCAGGGCGGATCATAAGATTCCAAACGGGCGACAGCTCTCGGGCTTAAAATCATCATGCCGTGTGCGGCTTCGCCGCCCAGACATTTCTGCCAGGAAAAGGTTAAAACGTCTATCTTACTCCAATCAATTTCCATCGCAAAAGCAGCGCTGGTTGCGTCGCAAAGCGACAGGCCTTCACGGTTGGCTGGGATCCAATTGTAATCGGGAACTTTCACACCGCTGGTTGTTCCATTGGCGACAAAAACCACGTCATTTGTCCAGTCAACTTTGGAAAGATCCGGAATTTTGCCGTAATCGGCTTTGAGAACGGTAGGATTGAGCTTTAGTTGTTTGGCGACATCCGTTGCCCAGCCGTTGGAAAAACTTTCCCAAACTAATACGGTGACCGGTTTGGGGCCTAAGAGTGACCACATGGCGCATTCAAAAGCGCCGGTATCAGAAGCCGGAAGAATGCCCACAAGGTAATCCGCCGGAATGTTTAAGATTTTTCGCGTATCGTTGATGGCTTTAACGATTCTTTCTTTGCCCAGAGCGGAACGGTGTGAGCGACCGACCGGCGCGCTCTTCAGCGCGTCGATATTCCACGCTGGCCTCTTGCTGCAGGGACCGGAACTGAAATTAGGGTTTTGCATACTAAACATCCTTCAAGTAAAATTTTTAAACTTGCCATTCATATCAGTATTGAAATCTTTACTCAAGGAATTTTAGTTTGCTTTGCGGGGATCAGAAACAATTTTTGTCAATTGTTATTATATGTAATTGCTTGTAATAAAAAGATAAAACGTCAAAAACTAATTAACGAACAGAGATCACTTATTTTAAGGATAGTTATTTTTTATCTTTAATAAAGATAACTTTCTTTTTAGGGGGATTTTTTGAAAAATATTTACATCGCGCAATAATTATGATGGGTTTTCGTTATTGCTTCTTCTTTTTTTATTTCTTGGCCGTGGTTTCCTGTCTTTATTCTTTTGTGTAGAATTAATCGCCTGATCTGCGATGGCAATCGGTGCTGGCGGCGCGTGCAGAGATAGCTGATAGTAATCGTCCAGCAGCATTGTAATCAATTCCAGTTCATCCTCCGATTGGGCAAGATTACGCGCCAACGGCAAAAAACGCTTCATGCGTTCGATTTGAAGATTATCGCGGGAGCGCAGACGTGCTTCTAGAAGCGCCGTTATTCGTTCGGCGACAACCCTTTCCAGTTCGTCATCACCGGGTAAGGGACGTTCTTCCATGTTGATGTCATAAAAACGGGCAATACTCTGCAGTTTGAATTTTTCCATTTCCGCGACTAAAGAAATAGCTACTCCGCTTGATCCCATGCGTCCTGTTCGTCCGGCCCGATGAATGTAAGCTTCCGGATCCTCCGGCGGTTCATACTGGATAACATGAGACAAATCGGGGATGTCAATACCGCGAGCGGCAACATCGGTTGCCACGAGGAATCGCAGAGCCCCGCGCCGCACACGGGCCATGACCTTTTCTCGCATGCTCTGTGCCAGATCGGAACTGAGTTCATCGGCGTCATAACCAAAACGTTTAAGCACGACGGAAAGATAATGTACGGTGTCCTTTGTGTTGCAGAAAATAATGGCCGAAGATGGATTCTCGATTTCAATTATACGCACAAGCGACCGCTCTTTGCGCATGCCCGGAACGACATAATAAATGTGCTCGATTTCAGCAATATGCACCTGATTGCCGCTTAAACTCAATAATTTTGACTTATGCAGGAATTGATCGGATAAACGAATTACCTGCGGAGGGAACGTCGCGGAAAACATACTGCTGAGTATTTTATTCGAGGGTATGTATTTGCGAATTTTTACCATATCGGGATAAAAACCCATGGATAACATCCGGTCGGCTTCATCGAAAATCAAAATTTTAAGATGATCCAGCGAAAGGGTGTTTTTTAAAAGATGATCCAGAATACGTCCCGGCGTGCCGATCACAATTTGAGCGCCGCCGCGAAATGCTTCCAGTTGCGCGTTGTATCCCACGCCTCCATAAACCACTGCTATTCTAATATTTGTTCCCTGGGTCAGCATTTGGGCTTCTCGGGATACCTGAAGGGCCAGTTCGCGGGTGGGAACAAGCACGAGAGCCTGTGCAACATTTTGCTGCGCGTTAATTTTTTCTATAATAGGCAGGATATAGGCTCCGGTTTTGCCGCTACCGGTTCGGGACTGCACCATCATATCCTGGCCCGCTAAAAAATAAGGAATGGATTTGGCCTGCACGGGTACCAGAGTTTTCCATCCGGCGCGATCGCAGGCGTCGCGCATCTCGGTTGTTAGTTCTTCCATGGAAATTTCCGGCAGAACATCATCCGGCTGAATAGTCTTTTGATCCGTTTCTTTATTTTCTTCCATAATGAGTCCTCGATTTTCACAAGCAAAGCGTGGTAAAATTTGTAAGTCGTAGTGACACTCGCTAATCCCGATTACATCGGGAGAAGCGTAAGTGGAACTATCCAAATCCGATTTTTTGGAATCGGAAACTATCCCTGAACATTAGCGAAGGGGATTAATACCTTTTAATAATAATCTTTTGAGCTATTTATTTTAGTATCATTCAATAATCAAGAAGAAAGTTGGATTTCTTTTGATCTGGTCAAGTAAAATTAAGGACACCTAGTTAAGCTGCATTTGCTAATAACTGAATTCTAGGAATATTCATGATAAGAAATGTCAAGAGGAAACTGGAAATTTCCCAGATTTCTTAATTATTCTTTAAAATTTCAACAGTCTGCTATTTTTAAAATTCAACTCTATATTGACAGATATGCAGGGAAAAGTTTTAAACTTTCCCTGCTAACCTGAACAACATTAATATTATTGCAGTTTTAAAATAGTTTAGTCGAACGCCTAAATTTAACTTGACATCTGGATTGTGCTTCATTTATTATTAGTTATAAGACTAAACAGGAGGATTTTTATGAATATAGGTATTCCCAGAGAGATCAAGACCCGTGAAGGCCGTGTAGCCATGACCCCTGCGGGGATAAGGACTCTCGTGCAACACGGACATAATGTCCTGGTGGAAAAGGGAGCGGGTTTAGGCTCTTGCATACCGGATAACGCTTTCAAACAGGCCGGTGCCTCAATAATTGAAAGGGCTGAAACGGTCTGGGCGGATGCCGAAATGGTTATGAAGGTTAAAGAGCCTATCCATCCCGAATACGCATTTCTACGGAAGGATCTGATCCTTTTTACATATCTGCACCTTGCAGCCGATGAGAGACTCACTAACGAACTGCTTGACAGCAAAATCATCGGTATCGCTTACGAGACAATTCAACTCGATGACGGGAGTCTTCCCTTGTTAATACCAATGAGTCAGGTGGCTGGAAGACTGGCGATCCAGGTAGGCTGCGCCTGTCTGGAATCTCATCACGGCGGCAAGGGCATGCTGCTTTCCGGCGTTCCCGGTGTGCGCCCTGCGCGAGTGACTATCCTCGGCGCCGGCATAGCAGGAATCAATGCCGCTCATCTGGCGGTAGGTATGGGCGCTCAGGTAACCATTCTCGACATCAATCAGAAGAGGCTCAACTATCTTGCGGACATCTTTCATTCCCGTGCCGTACTTCTTATGGCCAATATTGAAAATGTAGAAAAGAGTATTATCAATTCCGATCTAGTCATCGCATCGGTGCTGATCGCCGGAGCAAAGGCCCCGCATCTCATTAGCCGCGAATTACTCAGAAAAATGGAACCGGGCTCTGTCATTGTGGATATCGCCATTGATCAGGGTGGATGTACCGAAACAAGCAAACCTACGACCCATGATAACCCCATTTACATTGAAGAGGGTATCGTACAATACTGCGTCGCCAACATGCCGGGCGCGGTGCCCCAGACATCAACATACGCACTGACCAACGCCACCATGCCCTATGTGGTGGAACTGGCGGACAAAGGATGGGAACGCGCTTTGCATGAGAACCAGCCTTTGTCGAAGGGACTTAATGTCCTCAAGGGTGCACTGACCAATCGCAAGGTGGCCGAGGCCTTTGGCAAGAAGTTTACCCCCTATCCGGAAATTGGAAGCGCCTAAAGGCAGTCACATATATATAGATGGATGGATTTAAAATATTTTCTTTAAAGGAGAAAAATATGAACCATCAGGCAGAGCTAGTGCTTAGTAATGCAGTGCTCTGGGCGTTGTGCCCCATGAAGAGATTTCCGGGTGGCATGCGCATTGTAGACGGCAAGATAATGCAGATTTACAACCGCGCCTCCATGCCGCAGCTACCAATGGCGGACCTCGGGGGCATGCATATCATACCGGGGCTTATCGATGCCCACCAGCATTTCTTCGTTTCTGCCCTGTTGCCGCTCTACGGTGACGCCGGGGCCTGGCGGTCCAAGGCAGACGCCCTGGCTGCCATCGAGGCCGCATGCCGGCCGGGTGGGACGGACAAACGCTGGGTCATGTTCTCAGGTTTAAACAACGCCATATGGAAGAATCCTGCCCTTCCCGGCCTAGCCGAGATCGATGCGATTGCTGCCTCAACGCCGGTGCTGGTTATCGATACCTCCCTTCACCACGGGCTTTTCTCGAGCGCGGCACTGATTCGCGCCGGAATCAACCGGCAGTCGCTCAAGTTTCCCACCGATGTCGATCTCACGTTTGCCGGCCGGCTCAAAGGCGCCATCTGGGAGGATGCCATGGGCCGGATGATCTTTGCCATGTACCGCGAGGTCATTCATAATTACAGCACCGAAGAGCGACGTAAGCTTATCCTGGATGCGGCCGAGCGCTGCCTGCGCAAAGGGCTGACGCATGTGCACGATCCGGGCGTTCCATCCGATGTCCAGCGGCTGCTCAAGGACGCCCAGCCGTACACCCCGCTTAAACTCAGCTGGTCCGTGACGGGTTATGAGGGTCTGTTCTCGCCGCTTGCGCTCAAGGACGATCTGGAGGCCCTCAATTCCCCGCATGCACCCAAGAGCGCGAAGTTCTTTCTGGACGGCGCCGCCCGCACGGCGTCTTCCATGCCGGTCATAGCGGGATTAAAGACCGCCTTGAAGGCTGCGAAGAACAGCGTGTTGCAGGGCAATGCAGCGCCGTTGCGCCAGCTGTTCGAACAGAAGATCATCCTGAAAAACGGGGAGCTGACGCTGCCCTACCAGCGCTACCCGGACACGGACGAGCTCATCAACTGGGCCGGGATGTTCGCGGACAAAGGCTATCGGCTGGTCATGCATGCCTTGGGCAATGTGGCGGCATGCCAGGCAGCTCAAGCGGTCCAGAACTTGGGCATGGGGGGCGGCTCATCAATCGAACACGTGACGCTCATGCACCCCGGTGGTTTGGATACCTTTGCCGGCTGCGGCGCTGTAGCATCACTCCAGCCTGGGTTCATCCCATTCTATGCCGAAACCATCGAGCGGATGGGCGCTATTCCCCCCTATCTGAAGGTGATCCCGTTGAGGAGTCTCATGGATCGGGGCGTTTCCGTCTGCATCAGTTCCGACGGACCATGCGCCTCGGATGATCCGCTGCACAACATCCGGCGGGCCGTCGATCGGAAGAGGATGGACGGCACAATGTTTGATCCCGGCGAGGCGATCAGCGAAATCGAGGCTTTGACCGCGGGCACGATCGGGGGAAGCCGTTCGCTGGGGCTAAAAAACGACGGTCTGGTCGAGGGAGCGGCGGCGACCTTCTGTGTCGTCGACGGAGACCCCTTCTCGGATAACAGCCGCGTGGTCCAGACATGGATCGACGGAAAACGGGCTTTTTAATATCGTAACGGAAAATTGTCTGAAAGGTTTTTAAACACTATTTATACAAGAAGGGAGGCTAAGATGTCAGATAAAATAAGTGTGACGATGGATCATGAGGAACGAGATTATATCCAGCAATTATTCGGCAAGCATATCTCTTGGGGACAGGTACGGTATCTGCGTTGTGCTAATATGGATGTATACGAGCGAACGCGAAAAGGAAGCACCTTCACCGACGCCGTCAGCGGCGTGCGGTTCTATGATTGCTTCAGCTCGGCAGGATGTTTTAATGTCGGCAGAGGAAATACCGAAATAATGGATACACTGCGTGATGCTCTAAATGACCACGATATGGGATCGCACGGACTCCTGTCCAAAGCCAAGGTTTCCTTTGCCATGAAACTTGCGTCTCTCTGTCCGGGGGATTTAAATAAAGTAGTCCTCTGCGCTTCAGGTGCGGATGCCTGTGCCGGGGCAATTAAGCTTGCCAAGGGAGCCACAGGCCGGAACGATGTAATCACCATGAAAAAAGCCTATCACGGCCATGAAGGCTTCAGCCTCTCGGCCAACGGCAAAGACTACTATAAAAATCTCTTCCTTCCACTCATGCCGGGGTTCCACTTGGTGGACTTCAACGATCTGGAAGAAGTTAAACGCCTTGCCGGAAAAAACATTGCAGCGATAGTGCTGGAGCCCGTGCAGGGCGAGGGCGGCATCCACGTGGCAACCATGGAGTACATGAAAGGCCTGCGGAAAATTTGCGATGAAAACGGCATCATGCTCATCTTCGACGAAGTTCAGACCGGCTTTGGCCGTACGGGAACGCTATGGGCTATGGAACAATACGGCGTAATTCCCGACATTATGTTTACGGCCAAGGCCATTAGTGGCGGTGTCTATCCTAACGGAGCTGTTGTTTACCGCGAAATTAAACCGCTGACCGAGTATGTGGAAGCCAATCCGCTTTTCCACTCTTCCCACGGAGGAGGCACAGACCTGGGCTGCATCGTCTCGTCTGCGGTGCTGGATTATATTGTGGAAAATAAGGTGTGGGAAAACGCGGCCAAAGTGGGCAAACGCTTCAAGGACGGGCTTAACGAAATAGGAAGGGCCAATTCCGACTTCGTCAAAGAGGTGCGCGGCTTGGGCTTGATGATCGGCATCGAGTATAAGTACGAATTTATCGGATCGCTGATGGCTGACTGCCTTAGCCGGAAAGGCGTCTGGGCGGTGTTTTCGGCCAACGCCCCGCAGGTCATGCGCTTCCAGATTCCCATCACCGCAAGCATGGCGGAAGTTGAAGACATTTTGCGCCGCATTAAGGCCGCGGTCAGGGCAATGCGCGGGTATCTTATCTTCCTGATACCCTTGGCCGTGATACCTTTCATGAGGAGAATTTTAGATAATGTGCATGTCCAGATCATTGTATTTAATCTACTGCGTGATATTGAGGAATTTGTCCGCAGACTCTTTCCGAAAAAACAGGAGGTGAAATTATGAAAAAAACCGCCACGCAAGGCCAAGTATCAAAAGAAGAAATATTTCGCAATGCTGAAAAAGTTTTTTCCATAAGTTTAGTAAATCTGCTGCGCGAAAAAGGTCATGACTTTCTGGAGCATGGATATGCCGATACTACCCTGAACGATTCGGACGGCAATCGTTATCTCGATTGCTGCACCTCAAGCGCCGCATTCAATCTTGGCCGAAGAAATGCCGCCATTATTAAACGCTTCAAGGAAGCCATTTATGAGACGGATCAGGGAAACTTCATCATGCCCTCCCAGGAGAAGACGCTGCTGGCCAGAAAGATTTCCGAATTTGTGCCCGGCAATCTGGATTGCGTGCTTTACGGCGTGACCCGCGGCGAATCCATGGAGGCCGCGTGCAAACTTGCCAGAGGATTTACTTCTCGTCCCGAACTGGTTACCATTGACGGAGCCTGTTACGGCGAATCGGGCTTCGCCCTTTCGCTTTCCGAAAGAAAGGGCAAGGAACAGTTCGGCCAACTCATCCAATCCGTTAAGGTCATTCCCTGGGGCGATATCGAAGCTGCCAGGCGGGTAATCGGGCAGGAAACCGCCGCCGTTGTCATGGAACCCATTCAGACGGAGAACCATTGCCGCACGGCTGATAAAAGCTATTATACTCAAATCCGGACATTGTGCGACGAGACAGGCGCCAAACTCATCTTTGACGAAACCCAAAGCGGATTCGGCCGCACAGGCACAAGATTCTTTTTCGAGCAGTTCGAAGTAAAACCGGATATATTGATTATCGGAGAAGCCCTCACATCCGGTATCTTTCCCATGACCGCAATGGTCTTTACCGCAGAACTCAAGGATTTCTTCGATATTCATCCTCTCATCCATTTATGCACCTTCGGCGGACATGATCTCGGATGTCTGGTGGCCATGACGGCGCTGGATGAATACAACCGGTTGAAGCCATGGGAAAACGCGGCGTATTTGGGAGATCTATTGATCAAAGAACTTTCTTCTTTGGCGAAAACAAGCAGCGGCAAGATTATTTCGGTGGCAGGCAGGGGCTTGCTCATATCGATTAAGCTTGCCGATAATAATATGGCCCTTAAATTTTGCGCCGCCGCGCGTATCGCCGGGATGCTGGTTGATACAGGCAGTGTGGACACAGGCACTGTTCTCATCAGGCCAAGCCTGCTTATCGACAGGGATGACGCGGACAAAATCTTGTATATCGTCGCCAGAACATTGCAGGCGATCTGAATCTGTAATACAATTTCCAAAGCATGGACTGGGCGGCGCACCCGCCCGGTTCTTGACCTCAACCGCAAATTATGACATAAAATTTGCACTTCTATACGGGATGGTGAGGATAAAATAATGGCGCGTAAGAATGTACAGGAAGAACGCAAGCTTCAGATTCTCAAAGCTCTGGATTCGTGTCTCCTGAAAAAATCCTTCGAAAAAACCTCCATCAAAGACATCGCGAGTGTCGCCGGTGTCAATCATGGAGTCCTGCATTATTACTTCACCAGCAAAGAAGACATTCTCCTGAATTATATCGACTACATAATGGATAAATATCAGGCGCTGGCCGGTGAACTGTTCGCGACCGTGAGTCCAGATAAGTTCACAAAGGAACAGTACATTGAAGAAGCCCTCGGATTCGTAAACAACCGCATTACACTCGACAAGAATCTCTCACGTATATTTATTGAGATATGGGAAATTTCTCTTTATAATAAAAAGGTAAAAGCCAAACTCCAGGAAACCTACATCCGCTGGATTGAGGAAGTAACATTCGTGATATCACATTATATAGACGACAAATCATATGCCCGCAATATTAGCATTGCCATGGTGGCCTTCTGGGAAGGCATGGCCCTGTTTTCCTCCGTCTTCCCCCGCGAAACTCTAAACATTGAAGTAGTCATCAAGAGATTTCAGGAGAAGTTGCTGGAGATCTTTTAGAAACCACATGGGATTTCTTTTAAGGCTGTACGGAAAGGTTTCAAGCCGTTGCCTGAAGAAGGAGAAATAAAATTTGAAAAAGAGCAAGACAGGTTTCTTTTGTCAGCATTGCGGTTACATGTCGCCAAAATGGTTGGGAAAATGTCCCTCCTGCAACGGATGGAATTGTTTTGCCGAGGAATTAATCAGCGAATCCGATTCCGGCAGCCGCTCGGAAATGAAATTTGACGGCAAGCCTCTTCCCATAGATGATCTTTCCGTTGAAGAAAGCAATCGAATCATTACAGGTATCGCCGAGATTGACCGTGTCCTGGGAGGCGGTATTGTCGGAGGTTCGGCAATCTTAATTGGCGGAGAACCGGGCATTGGTAAATCAACGCTCATGCTTCAAATGATGCATAATTTAGCGGGGCAGGGATTGAAAGTTTTATACGTTTCCGGTGAGGAATCGGCTAGTCAAATTAAGATGCGTAGCGAAAGGGTCGGAGCCGCATCCAAAGATTTACTGGTTCTGGTAGAGATTTCTCTGGAAAAGATTCTGGAGCAAATTAAAGCAGTTTCTCCGGCCGTTGTGGTTATTGACTCTATTCAAACTCTTTATTCGGGCGAACTCATGTCCGCTCCCGGCAGTGTCGGACAGGTACGCGAAGCTTCGTCAAGACTGATTCTTTTTTCTAAAAAATTTGGCATTCCTGTTTTTCTGGTCGGCCATGTAACAAAAGATGGTTCCATTGCCGGACCAAAAGTGCTGGAACACATGGTGGATACTGTTCTTTACTTCGAAGGTGACAGCTCTCATACTTATCGCATTGTCAGAGGTATAAAAAACCGTTTTGGACCGACAAACGAAATCGGAGTTTTTGAAATGCGGGATAAAGGGCTGAAGGAAGTACCCAACCCTTCCACTTTTTTTCTGGCGGAGCGGCCGCAAAATGTTGCCGGTTCTGTGGTTGTACCCTCTCTGGAAGGCACAAGGCCGATCCTGGTGGAAATTCAGGCTCTCGTTAGTTCCACAAATTTCGGAACTCCGCGCCGGACAGCTATCGGTGTCGATTATAACCGCGTTTCGCTTCTGGTAGCGGTACTGGATAAGATTTGCGGTCTGCATTTGAGCGGGTCGGACATTTTTATCAATGTCGCTGGTGGCGTCCGGGTGGAAGAACCGGCAGTTGATCTGGGAATAGTTGCCGCCATGACGTCGAGTTTTCTGGATAAGCCTATTGACGCGCGGACAATTGTTCTGGGAGAGGTGGGGTTGGCCGGAGAAGTTAGGGCTGTTTCGCAGATGGATGTGCGCGTAAATGAAGCGGCACGTTTGGGTTTTACCCGCTGTTTAGTTCCGAAATCAAACGCGGCACAACTGGGAAAAACAGCCAAAATGGATATTTGCAAAATCGGTTCTCTAAAAGAATTGCTGGAAAATTTATTTTAATTAGTATAAATGCCACAAGCATCTTGACATATGAAAAATGGTGCATAAGATACCCCTGTTAAAATCAGCACTCTGTTAAATATAATTACAAAAAGAAAGAAAGGAGCATAAAGAGTATGAAAATCAGACCTTTACAGGATAGAATCATTGTAAAACGTTTGGAAGAAGAACACAAAACAAAAGGGGGAATAATCATCCCTGACACAGCCAAAGAAAAACCAATCGAAGGAAAAGTCGTTGCCGTGGGCAAGGGCAAAGCTGCCGATGATGGCAAACTTATCAAACCCGAAGTCAGCGTGGGAGATAAAGTCCTTTTCAGCAAATACGGTGGAACGGAAGTCAAGATCGACGGCGAAGAATACCTGATCATGAGAGAAGAAGACATTCTCGGCATTATTGAAAAATAAGAAACTATTCAAGGAGGAATATATACAATGGGAGCGAAAATACTTCTTTATGATGAAGAAGCAAGAAAATCTATGCTGAAGGGCGTCAACACTCTGGCCGACGCTGTAAAAGTAACCCTCGGCCCCAAAGGCCGCAATGTTATTATTGATAAAAGTTATGGTTCACCCACCGTCACCAAAGACGGCGTTACCGTGGCCAAAGAAATCGAACTGGAAGATAAATTTGAAAATATGGGCGCGCAGATGGTCAAGGAAGTCGCCAGCAAAACAAGCGACGTCGCCGGTGACGGCACCACCACGGCGACCCTCCTGGCACAGGCCATTTATCGCGAAGGCGTTAAAGCCGTCGCGGCAGGCAGTAACCCGATGGATATCAAACGTGGTATTGATAAGGCTGTCGATGCTGTTGTCAAAGAACTCAGCAAGATGAGCAAACCCACCAAGGATCAGAAAGAAATCGCCCAGGTCGGCACCATTTCCGCCAACAACGATGAAACCATCGGCAATATCATCGCCGGTGCCATGGATAAAGTCGGCAAAGAAGGCGTCATTACCGTTGAAGAAGCCAAAGGTCTGGAAACAGAACTGGAAATCGTCGAAGGCATGCAGTTTGACCGCGGTTATCTTTCTCCTTACTTTGTCACCAACGCCGACAAGATGCTTGTTGCTCTGGAAGACGTTTTAATTCTGATTTACGAAAAGAAAATCAGCGGCATGAAAGATTTACTGCCTATTCTCGAACAAATCGCCAAAATGGGACGTCCTTTGCTGATTATTGCTGAAGATATCGAAGGCGAAGCGCTGGCAACACTGGTCGTCAACAAGATTCGTGGCACCATTCATGTGGCCGCGGTTAAGGCTCCCGGCTTCGGCGACCGTCGCAAGGCCATGCTCGAAGACATCGCCATCCTCACCGGCGGCAAGATGATTTCCGAAGACATGGGTTACAAACTCGAAAACGTAAAAATAGAAGATTTGGGACGCGCCAAGAAAATTACCGTTGATAAAGACAATACAACCATTATCGATGGCGCCGGGAAAAAAGCTGACCTGGAAGGCCGCGTCAAACAAATCCGCGCTCAGATCGAAGAGACCACCTCTGATTACGACAGAGAAAAACTTCAGGAAAGACTGGCCAAACTGGTCGGCGGTGTGGCCGTAATCAAAGTCGGCGCTGCAACGGAAACAGAAATGAAGGAAAAGAAAGCGCGCGTTGAAGATGCTCTGCATGCCACCCGCGCGGCAGTAGAAGAAGGTATTGTTCCCGGCGGCGGTGTTGCTTATCTGCGCACTCTGCCCGTTTTAGCTAAAATGGTTCTGGAAGGCGATGAACAGATCGGCGTCAACATTATCAAGAAAGCGATTGAAGAACCTATCAAGATGATCGCCTGCAATGCCGGCCTTGAAGGCAGCATTGTGGTTGAAAAAGTAAAAGAGAAGAAAGGCGCCTTTGGTTTCAATGCCCGTACCGATGTGTATGAAGACATGATCGCGGCCGGTGTTATTGATCCTACCAAGGTTACCCGTTTTGCTCTGCAGAATGCGGCCTCGGTTGCGGCTTTACTACTTACCACTCAGTGCATGATTGCTGATAAGCCCGAAGAGAAGGGCGCAGGTGGTGGAATGCCCGGTATGCCTCCAGGTGGTGGATATCCAGGAATGGGCATGTAAACCAAGCCGCTTCCTACGGCTACCTTTGTTGGCATCGTCGTCGGCTTCCTCAACGTATTAATGATACGCCTGCGGAACCTCCTCCTTGCCGCCTCGGTATCCTGATGAAATTGGCATGGTTTGAAGCCGATTGTAAAATTATGAAAAAGCCTCTTGTCCGGTTGGATAAGAGGCTTTTTATTTTCAAGAAAAACACCACAATCTATAAGATAATCTTTACGGCCCGGTGGGCTTTCAGGGCTTCATAAATGGCTGTTCGGTGAGATTCGCTTTCTACTAATAACTCAACGTTCAGGCAGTGATATTTTGCCGCCGTGCTGCTGCGTGAATGAAAAATTTTATAGGCGCGGTCAAGGATGATTTCCGATACTGCCTGCCGCATTTCATCCGCATCGGGACCGATGATCTTGTAAACCCAAAGGCAGGGGTACTTCAACTGAACCCTTCGCTTTTCGCTATCCGGCACCTTATTACATTCTCCCTATTACTTTACTGATTCAATAAAATAAGCTTTAATTTAAATCAAGATTTTCTTGCCGCTTCGTTATCCTTATGACCGGATGCGCAACTAAAGGGCGCGCAATAGAAATAAGATTTTTCACCCTACCGGGAAGTGATGTCGAACATGCGGCGGCTTCCGAGCGAATGGTATAAATGTTTCGCAGTATTGTTGTAGTTTTGAAGTTAATAGAAGTAATGGATTTGTCAAGAAATTTATAGAAATAAATATCAGAGTTGTACTTGAAAGTCGCTAAGTTATATGATAGTGCACTGCAACGGAACCGAGCAGGATTGATTTGACGTTTTGATGTTAAGAATGATCAGGTTTCCATCTGCATCATTTTTAATTATATAATTGCTATAGGGTACGTCCTTGAGCAATGGCAAAATTTTCGCGGTTTAGCCGCTATTTTTTTTAAGATGTAAGGAGTAACATAAAATGGATTACAAAGAGACCTTGAATCTTCCCCAGACTGATTTTCCGATGAAGGCGAATCTGGCTCAGCGTGAGCCTCAGATGCTCAAAAAATGGGAAGATATGGATATTTATAAGAAAATCAGACAGATGGCCACAGGCAAAAAGCCTTATATTCTGCATGATGGTCCTCCTTACGCCAACGGCAATATTCATTTAGGCACTGCGCTCAATAAAATAATTAAAGATATAGTTGTTAAGTCAAAAAACATGGCTGGCTTTGACGGCGTGTATGTGCCGGGCTGGGATTGCCACGGCCTGCCTATAGAGCATCAGGTGGATAAAGAACTGGGCGCCAAGAAGGCGACGATGTCGCAGGTAGAAAAACGCCGCGCCTGCCGTGTTTACGCGGAAAAATATGTCAACATTCAGCGCGGACAATTCAAACGTCTGGGTGTTTTTGGCGAATGGGATAATCCCTATTTGACAATGGCCTATCCCTATGAGGCGGCGACTGTTGCCGAATTCGGCAAGCTTTACCTCAACGGCAGTGTTTACAAAGGAAAGAAACCCGTTTACTGGTGCGCTACCTGTAAAACCGCGCTGGCGGAAGCGGAAGTGGAATACGCCGATCATTCCACGCCATCTATTTATGTCAAATTTAATTTTATCTCTGATGTCAGTCAGATTTTGCCGAAACTTGCCGGTCAGAAAGTTTCAATGGTTATCTGGACAACCACGCCCTGGACGATTCCGGCTAATCTGGCGATTGCCGTTAAGGATGATTTTATCTACGCCGCGGTGAAAATTGATGATGAAGTGCTGATTATCGCCAGGGACATGCTGGATTATTGTCTGGACGCTTTCGGTTATCGCGGTAAGCCCTACGAAATTATCGATGAATTCAAGGGCGAAGTTCTGGAAGGACAGAAATGCGTTCATCCGCTGATCAAAAGACACAGTCTTTTAATTCTGGCGCCATTTGTCACGCTGGAGGCCGGAACCGGCGCTGTGCATATTGCTCCCGGTCATGGACAGGAAGACTATGAAATCGGTCTGGAATACGGCTTGGATAATTACGCGCCGGTAGACGATGCGGGAAAATTCACGGAAGATGTTGAACATTTCGCCGGCCAGTTTGTTTTCGACGCCAATGACAACGTCATTAAAAAGCTGGATGAAGTAGGTGCGCTAATGGGGCATGTGCCGATGCAGCATTCCTATCCGCATTGCTGGCGCTGCAAGAAACCAATCATTTTCCGTTCCACGGAACAGTGGTTCATCTCGATGGAGAAAAACGATCTGCGCAAAAAAGCGCTGGCCTGCATCAATGAAGTTAAATGGATTCCCTCGTGGGGACGCGACCGTATTTACGGTATGGTAGAAAACCGTCCAGATTGGTGTATCTCGCGTCAGAGACTGTGGGGAGTGCCGATTACCGTTTTCTACTGCGCGAAGTGTAAAAACGAAGTGATGACCAAAGAAATCATGAATCATCTTGTTGAGCTGGTGAACAAGGGTGGCGCGGATGTCTGGTTTGAAAAAGAACCGAAAGATCTGATGCCCAAACATACAACTTGCCCTCATTGTCACGGAACCGAGTTTACCAAGGAATTGAATATTCTGGACGTCTGGTTTGATTCCGGTGTGTCTCACGCGGCAGTGCTGGAAAAACGTCCTGATTTAAGTTCACCTTGCGATATGTATTTGGAGGGTTCCGATCAGCACCGAGGCTGGTTTCATTCCTCGCTTCTGGAATCCGTGGGTACGCGTGGCCGCGCGCCTTACAAAAGCGTACTTACCCATGGTTTTGTCGTGGACGGCGAAGGCAAAAAAATGTCTAAGTCCGTCGGCAATGTCATCGGAGCCGAAGAAGCTATCGACAAATACGGCGCGGAAATTTTGCGTCTGTGGGTAGCGGCTGAAGATTACACCGATGACATTCGTATTTCGGATGAAATTCTTAAACGCCTGATGGAAGCTTATCGCCGGATTCGCAACACCAGCCGGTTCATTCTGGGCAACCTTTACGATTTTAACGTGGATAAAGATGCAGTCGACTATGATCAGATGAGGGAGATGGATCAGTGGGCACTGCATCGCCTGCAGGAAGTTATCAAGAGAGTGACGGAAGCTTATGAGCGTCATCAGTTCCATGTGGTTTTCTATACGCTATACAATTATTGTACCGTTGATTTGAGCGCTCTTTACCTTGATGTCTTGAAAGACCGTCTCTATACCAACAAGGCTGCCTCCACTGTACGCCGCTCCGGTCAGACCGCAATGTTTATAATTCTGGATTCGATGACCAGATTGCTCGCGCCGATTCTTACCTTCACCTCCGAAGAAGTCTGGTCGGCGATGCCTCCCTGGAGTAAAAAAGAGGAAAGCATTCATCTGGCTCAGTTCCCGCCGGTTAATGAAAAATATTTGAATACCGAACTTGGTGAGCGTTGGAAGGCGATGATTGACGCCAAAGCAGAAATTGCCAAAGCTGTCGAGCAGGCAAGGAAAGAAAAAATTATCGGTCATTCACTGGATGCCCGTATCACCGTCGCGTCGCCGGAAAAAATGAGCGCTTTATTCGCTTCACATCTGGAAGATATGCGCGCGTTGTTGATTGTGTCACAGTTGCAATTGGCCGATGCGAAGGATATTGCCACGCCTTTCAAGAGTGAAGAAATCGAAGGTCTGGTAATTGGTGTGGAAAAAGCCCGCGGCGGCAAATGCGAACGCTGTTGGATCTATGAAGAATCCGTCGGTTCGGACGCGAAACATCCGACAGTTTGTTCTCGCTGTTTGCCGAATTTATAGAAAATATTCTTTAAGGAGATCTCCTTGAAAAAAAATATCATAATTTTTATTCTTGGTGCTGCTGTAGTCGTTGCTTTGGATCAAATAACGAAAGCTGCTATTGTGGGAAATTTTTCGATACATGAATCACACACTGTTATTGATGGTTTGTTTAATATTGTGTATGTGATGAATCCCGGTGCCGCCTTTGGATTTCTGGCCGATGCTTCCGAAACTTTCCGCCGTATTTTCTTTATTGGAATTACCGCGACAGTTATTCTGCTGATCATTTATTACATAGTGAAAAGCAGCTTGCAGAATACGCTTTATGTGATATCTCTGACGCTTATTTTTTCAGGCGCTGTCGGAAATCTCATTGACCGGATACGTTTCGGTGCGGTGGTTGATTTTCTGGATGTCTATATCGGGACAGCCCACTGGCCGGCGTTTAATGTCGCGGATTCGTCAATTTCCGTGGGAGCTGTATTAATGATTTGGGGTATGATTATAAACCGAAAGAAAGCAACCTAGTTTTGGTACTATTCCTGAATTTACTGGAAATTATCTTTATTGCTTTGTTCCTTTTAATCTATCCAATTCTTCTTTATAGCGTTCAGCTTGAGCTTTTACCGATTCAATTTCTTCCTGGGCTTTTTCCAATTTTTCTTCTTGTCTTTGTCTTTCTTCTCTGATTTTTTCTTGAAGTTCATCTAATCCTACATAAATGGCCAAAGCTCCGCCTAGTAGTAAAAAAATGGGGAACGCTCCCTTAACAAGAGTTATAAAATCTGACCAGCAGAATATTAAACTGATCAACCCGAGGATGGCGGAAATGATTCCGCCGATGAGCAGAGACATAAGCATACCTCCGGTAAATATGACAAATTAATTGAATCTTAATAAATTATGGTTATTTTTTATCATAAAAAAAATGTTTCAACAAGCCGGAAATAGATGACTATTAAGGTGAAAATGGTGAAAATATTTCTTGATTTAAAGCAATTCATCATTTAAATATAAGAATTTAGAAAAGATATGAGGATAATATGATTGAGCCAGATTTTGCCAAAGGGGATGGTTTAGTCCCTGCTATTGTTCAAGATGCTGAAACTAAAGAAGTTCTTATGATGGCTTACATGAATAGTGAATCATGGCAAGCCACCTTAAAAACAGGTAAAGCTACTTATTGGAGCCGGTCACGCCAGAAGCTCTGGTTAAAAGGTGAAACTTCAGGAAATTTTCAATTGATCAAGGCGGTTTTTATTGATTGCGATAACGATACAATTTTGTTGCAGGTCAAACAAATTGGAGAAGCTGCCTGTCATACAGGATACAGATCGTGTTTTTATAGAAAACTAAGTGGTGAAAATTTTGTTGCTGTTGGAGAGAAGGTTTTCAATCCAGAGGAAGTATATAAATGAAAGTTTTGAAATTAGGTATTCCCAAGGGTAGTCTGGAAGCAAATACTATAGATTTGTTTAAAAAAGCCGGCTGGCGTATAACCAGTGATGCTCGCAGTTATTTCCCGGATATAGATGATCCGGAAATTTCGTGTAAACTGGTTCGAGCTCAGGAAATGTCGCGTTATGTGGAGGATGGCACGCTTGATCTCGGCCTCACTGGAATTGACTGGATCATGGAGAATTCATCGGACGTTGTTGTCGTGCAGGATTTGATTTATTCCAAGGTATCGACACAGCAGGCACGCTGGGTGCTGGTTGTCCGTGAAGATTCACCTTACAAATCAATGAAGGATATGGAAGGCAAGAGAATATCAACCGAACTGGTGAATTTTACGAAAAAGTATTTCGCCGAAAAAAACATCAATATTCATGTGGAATTTTCCTGGGGTGCGACGGAAGCCAAGGTTGTTGAAGGTTTGGTGGATGCCGTTGTGGAAGTAACTGAAACCGGTTCAACAATTAAAGCAAATAAATTGCGAATTATTCACGAGCTGATGAAAACCAACACGCAGTTAATTGCTAATCGCGCCGCTTGGAAGAATCCATGGAAACGAAAAAAAATCGAGCAAATAGCTACGATGCTCAATGGTTCTTTACAGGCAATGGGCAAGGTGGGACTGAAACTAAATGTTTCCAAAGAAAATTTGAAAAAAGTTATGTCTTTGCTACCTTCGCTCAAATCTCCCACGATTTCCAGTTTATCTTCGGACAAGTGGTTTGCCATAGAATCTATTGTCGACGCGAAAATCATGCGAGATTTAATCCCCAAACTTCTGGAAGCAGGAGCGCAGGGTCTAATTGAATATCCTTTAAACAAAGTTATTTAGCGGAGAAAACAATCATGGACAGAAAAGCGAAAATTAGCCGCAAAACAAAAGAAACCGATATTAATCTTGAGATTGATCTGGATAAAACCACGGGAAGCAGGATTGATACAACAATTCCTTTTTTTAACCATATGCTGGAACTCTTCGCGCGCCACGGCTTTGTTAAACTCGTTGTTAAAAGTACGGGTGACACGCACATTGATGACCATCACTTGATCGAAGACCTGGGAATTTGCCTGGGAAAAGCTACTGCGCAGGCTCTAGGTAACAAGATAGGCATTAATCGCTACGGTTCCGCTTGTGTGCCTATGGATGAATGCCTGTGTCAGGTGGATATGGATATTTCCGGTCGTCCCTATTTAATTTACAATGTTAAATACGGACGCTGCAAAATCGTTGGATTCGATCCGGCTCTGGTTAAAGAATTTTTTAAAGCGTTTACGGATAATAGCGGAATTACATTGCATATAAATTTTTTGTATGGCGATAATGGTCACCACATTGTTGAGGCGATATTCAAATCTTTTGCCCGTGCCTTTAGAAACGCTGTAGCTTTAAATGAAAATATTAAAGGTGTTCTTTCCACAAAAGGAAGGCTTTAGTAAGTTAGAATTTGCTTTCTGTTAGAAAGTAAATTCATTAACGCATTCATTCCGCAGGAGCGGGACTTATCCCGTTTATTGGGGTAAAAGAGGGAGGTTAAACATTGCTTAATAATTTTTCGGAGAAAATTAACTGTGTTGCGGGTTTTCTTTTGGTCGTTTTTCTGGCTTTTTCGACCACAGTTCAGGCCCAGGAAAAGAATGCGGGAAACACTAAACCTCTAATGCGGACAGCCGTAATATCTTTTCAACCATTGACCGCTGGAGATGGGCAGGGCAACACAGTGATTTGCCCGATTTGCGGCATAGGCTATTCCAGTGGGAAAATATTGAAAGGATCAGAGAATATAGTTGAAGAAATATTTGTTGATAAGCTTCATGAATTGAAAGGAATGGAATTAATTCCCTCGGATAAAGTACAGGATGTCTATAAAATAATTGCTTCCGAATCGATGAAGGAACCTTTGGTGAACGTTTTTAAAAAAGTTGGCAAGGAATTGGGAGCGGATATTGTAGCCGTGGGTTATGTTTACCGTTATATAGAGAGGGAAGGTTACAAATATTCAGTGGAGCATCCTGCCTCTGTATTTTTTGAAATTCATTTGATTAACACTATCGACGGTAGGATAATTTGGAAAGGATTTTTTGACAGAACGCAAAAGTCATTAATGGAAGATGTTTTCCAAATATCTTCGTTCTTCAAAGGTGGTGGTACTTGGATGACTGCACGCCAATTGACGGAACAAGGTATGAATAAAATTTTTGAAACGTTTCCTGGTGTTGAACATTAAGCATGCTTTTCAAAATACTATAATTCAAGTGATCCCATCTGATTATTGGTTTTTTAAGTAAATGATTTAAATGCCGTCTATATTTAAATTGACTGTGTCTTGTTTTAAGAGATAATTATTTTTATTAAAGTAAATAGGACTTTTTCACAAGAGGTGTTCGATTGATCATTATTCCAGCTATAGATATTAAAGATGGAAAATGCGTAAGGCTAGCCCAGGGTGATTTTGACCGTTTAACAATATATGGGAATAATCCTGTGGATACGGCAATAACATGGATGGAACAAGGTGCCGAATTAATCCATATTGTTGATCTGGACGGTTCCGTTGCCGGTTTGCCTCGCAATGCAAACATTGTTCTGGAGATCGCAAAAAAAGTTGATATTCCAATTCAGGTTGGCGGCGGCATTAGGGACATGGAGACCATTGAGTTTTATTTAAGCAATGGTGTCGGGAGCGTTATCCTGGGCACAGCGGCGTTGCAAGATGAAAAAATCATCCAGGATGCCTGTGAAACGTTTCCGGAAAAAATAATTTTAGGTATTGATGCTTTGAAGGGGAAAGTAGCCATCCGGGGCTGGACACAAAAAACTGAACAAAACGCGGTTGATCTTGCAAGGCGTTACGAAAACCATAATGTAAAGGCCATTGTTTATACTGATATTTTGCGTGATGGTATGGGTACGGGACTCAACCTTGAAGCAACAATAGCATTAGCTAAGGCTGTAAGCATTCCGGTGATTGCTTCCGGTGGTGTTGCTACTGTAGATGATATCAAAAAACTTCTGGCAATAGACGATTGCGAAATTTATGGAGTGATTATTGGCCGTGCTCTTTATACAGGTGCAATTTCTCTGGAGGAAGCGATTAAAGAAAGTAAAAAGGTTTCTTAGATGAAAGAGTCAGGAGGCGGTAATTATGTCAGATTGTATCTTTTGTAGAATAATTAAAGGGGATATCCCTTGTAGTAAAGTTTATGAAGATGTTAACATTTTAGCATTTGATGATATACATCCGATGGCTCCGGTACATGTTGTCATCATTCCGAAAAATCATATTTCCACTTTGATGGATGTCGACACAGAAAAAAATGACATTGTGAATAAGCTGACTGCTGCGGCGCAAAAGGTGGCGAAAATAAAAAAAATTGACGCCAGTGGTTTTCGTACGGCGATCAATTGCAATGCTGAAGGTGGCCAGGTGGTGTTTCATTTGCACATGCATCTTCTGGGTGGCAGGAAATTGCAGGATCCTTTGGGGTAAACAAAAAAGGTGAATATTATGGATATTAATACCAAGGTAAATGCTGAAATGGTTACAGCTGCTAAAGCCAAGGATAAGATTCGGCTTTCGGCTATTCGCATGTTAAAAACAGCTTTGCATAACAAGGAAATTGAATTAATGCGGCCGTTAAACGAGAACGAAACACTGCAGATTCTTTCCGCGATAGTCAAGCAACGGAAAGATTCTATAGAACAGTTTGCCCAAGGTGGAAGAACTGACTTGGTGGAAAAAGAAGAGGCGGAACTGAAAGTTGTGCAGGAATTCATGCCTGAGCAAATGTCGGATGATGATGTTGATAATGTAATCAGGAAAACTATTGCGGAAGTAGGAGCTGTTTCGGTCAAAGATATGGGAAAAGTAATGAAACTATTAATGACGCAACTGACCGGTAAGGCTGATGGTAAAATGGTTGGCGAAAAAGTTAAAGCACTATTATCCCAATAAAACGTTGGAGTGTAGACAGGTTTAAATTTCAAACAGGTAAAATACTCAATGCGTTTTGATGATAATAAGATTGAAGAAATCAAAAGCAGAGTAGATATTGTAGAACTGGCTTCCGAATATCTTACTTTGAAAAAAGCAGGACGGAATTTTACAGGGCTATGTCCGTTTCATCAGGAAAAAACTCCATCATTTACAGTAAATCGCGATAAGCAGATATTTTACTGTTTTGGCTGCGGTGAGGGCGGCAATGTCGTTACGTTTTTGATGAAAATTGCCGATAAAACTTTTCCGGAAGCAATTAAAATTTTGGCGGAAAAAACGGGAGTTGTTTTGCCGCCGATGCTCTCCGGCAAAGGAGCTCAGCAGAAGGATTCACTGAAGGAAAGCATAATTAATTTGAATTTAAGAGCGGCACAGCATTTCAGTCGCAATCTTTCTTCCGGGGCAGGTAAAGTTGCCCGTGAATATTTGCAAAACAGAAGTATTTCCGAGGAAACCATCAAGCAATTCCGGTTGGGATATGTTCCCGATACATGGCGTTCTTTGACAGATTACATTGAAAGCAGCGGTTTATCCCTGAAGTTGGCCGAACAGGCGGGTTTGGTAATCACCGGGAAAGAGGGGAGTTATTATGACCGGTTTCGTAGCCGTCTTATTTTTCCCATTGAGAATGTTTTTGGTGAAATAGTGGCTTTTGGCGGCCGAATTATGGAGAAGGGCGAGCCGAAATATCTCAATTCACCGGAATCGCCGGTTTATATTAAGGGAAAGAATTTATACGGTCTGAACAAAGCAAAAGAAGCAATTCGCAAAAAAGGTTTTGCTCTTATTGTTGAGGGATATTTTGATTTGATTTCTTTGTGGAATGCAGGTATCTGCAATGTTGTTGCTACATTAGGTACCGCGCTAACCCGGGAGCATCTTGAACTCCTGCGCCGTTATACGGTTGAAGTTGTTGCACTTTTTGATCCGGATGAAGCGGGCATAAAAGCGCTTGACCGTAGTCTGGAATTATTCTTAGGCATGAGAATGCGGGCCAGGGCGTTAATTTTACCGGAAAAATACGATCCCGATGATTATATAAAAAAATATGGTAAAGATAAGCTCGATGAACTGATTGCCAATGCTCCGGCGATAAGTGATTACTATATTGATAATGTTTTGGGCGGCGGTAAAACTTTTGAAGATAAAAGGGATATGATAAAAACCGCCATGGAATTTATCAATAAGATTGACGATGAAATAGAAAAAAATCTTTTTATTAAGCGCATTGCAGAAAAATTGGGTATCAATCAGGAACTGTTAAAAAAAGAACTTTATAAAAAAGGAGTACAGATAAAACAAAAAACAACCGGCGAAAAACAAAATATTAAGGTTCACATTGATCCGGTAGAAGTTCATTTAATCCTTCTATTGCTGGAGTATCCACAGAAAACAGGTCAGGTGGAAAGTGAAAAGGTGTTGGATTATTTTCTGCACACGGAATTGAAGACTCTGGGAGAAAAAATTATTGAAGCATATAAACTTTTGGGTTTCGTAGATATCAACGTTATCTTATCAAACGATGGTGATCGGTCTTTGCGTGAAAAAATATATCAATTGAGTATTAATGAATCACCGATGGATGATAAAACGATGGGAAAAGATTTTACTGATACTGTAAGAAAAATAAAAGGGAAATGGTATAAGGAGCAACAACGTCAAATTCAGCTCAAGTTGAAGCAAGCGGAAGAAAGCGGCAATGAAGAAATGATTAATAATCTGACTTGCCAGAAACAGAATTTGATGAGAGAAGAAAGAAGTTTAATTAACAAATAATAAAACTTAGGAGATGCCCAATGGCAAAAGAAGTACAGTCTGATGAAGTTAATAAATTAATTTTACTGGGCGAAGAAAAAGGTTTTCTAACTTACGACGATGTCAACGATACATTGCTGCCAGATGTTACATCTTCGGAACAAATTGATGATATTATTATGCTTTTTGGAGAAAAGAATATTGATATCATTGATACCGAGCAGGGCGAAAAGTTGACTGTGAAAAAACCGGTTAAAGATATAAGCATTGGCACCACTAATTTTAAGGAAATGCTGGCTCTGGTTTCCACCGCAGACAAAACCGGCGATCCGGTAAAAATGTATCTGCGCGAGATGGGATCGGTTTCTCTGTTGAGTCGCGAAGGGGAAGTGGAAATAGCCAAAAAAATTGAAGAAGGCGCGCGCGAAACAATGTCGGCAATTTTTCGTCTGTCCGTTTCGATTAATGAAGTGTTCAATATCGGCGATAAACTGATAAGCGGTGAAATTAAGAGCAAACACGTTGTCGACAATATTGAAGATGAAGAAGGCTTCATGGAAGAGGATGAACATAAGGAAAGAATTCTGAAACTGATAGGCAGAATTAGGAAATTTAATGATGAAAATAATATTTTGCGCGCGAAGCTCAAGTCCAGTACTTTAAGTATTAAGAAGCGAGAATTATTAAAAGCCGACTTGGAGAAAAACACAAAAAACATTATCACCCTTTGCCGGAAGGTTCGTTTCAGTAAAAAACAAATTCATCGATTTATTGAACGCCTGCGGAATTCGGCGGATGAAATTGAAGTAGCGGAAAAAGTTACTGCACCTTACAAAAAAGAAACAAAAACAACCGCAGCTAAGTCGAAAAAAGATAAAAGAGGCGTTGCCAAAAAAGAAGTTATTCAGGTGAAACCGTCTAAAAAAAATGATGCGGTAGTCAGGGAAGCGCATAAAAAGATAAGGCAAATTGAGAAGGAAGTAGGCATATCAGCAACAGCTCTTAAAACGATTATTAAGACGATAGAAGAGGGTGAAAGAAAAGCGGAAATAGCTCAACGAACGCTTGTAGAAGCAAATTTACGGTTGGTTGTGAGTATTGCTAAAAAATACACTAATCGTGGATTGCAGTTTCTAGATTTGATTCAGGAAGGCAATATCGGTTTGATGAAGGCCGTAGATAAATTTGAGTATCAGCGTGGTTATAAATTTTCTACTTATGCTACATGGTGGATCAGACAGGCGATCACACGGGCTATTGCTGATCAAGCGCGTACTATAAGAATTCCTGTTCACATGATTGAGACAATCAACAAGCTTATTCGCACTTCCCGTTATCTGGTGCAGGAGTTAGGCCGAGAGCCTACTCCTGAAGAAATAGCCAATAAAATGGAATATCCGCTGGAAAAAGTCAGGAAAGTATTAAAAATTGCAAAAGAACCGATTTCTTTGGAAACTCCTATAGGCGAAGAAGAAGACAGCCATTTAGGCGATTTTATCGAAGATAAGAAAATCATATCTCCTTCGGAAGCAACAATTAATATAGATTTGGCGGAACAAACGCGAAAAATATTAAAAACACTGACTTCGCGTGAAGAGAAAGTTTTACGAATGCGTTTTGGTATTAGCGACCGTTTAAATTCTTTGATGGGAGAAGAAAGAACGTCAACGGATTTAACAGAGACATTTACGGAAGTTACCGAAGTTATTGAAGCCCCTGTATTAAAAAAAGTGAAGGATAAATCGAAGAAACGTTCAGCAAAATAGTAAAATAGTATTGACAATCTTTCTATTTGAATATATCAAGTTTCATTTGACATATAACAAAGAAAATGGGGGGCCTATAGCTCAACTGGTAGAGCCACCGGCTCATAACCGGTAGGTCCCTGGTTCGACTCCAGGTGGGCCCACCAGATAAAACGAGAAGGAAAGCAATGACGACCATAGGGAAAATCATTTTTCGTAAAGGCAAAGGAGGTTTAACAACATTTGTAACTGCCGTGATGGGACGAACAGTGTCATCATTACACGGTACAGATGATAAAACTATAAAGATTTATCCTTAAAAAATGCACCCCTGGAAGGTGCATTTTTTTTATCCAAAATTACAATAGAAGAAGGAGAAAGTTATTGAAAGAGAATTTATTATTATTAATAAAACTTCAGGAATGTGATTCGCAGTTAGTCAATTTATCCGCCAAGAAAAAAAAACTACCGGAAGATACAGATAAGCTGGATAAAGAATTCAACTCTTTTAAAGAAGGAATCGAGAAAAACAAAACAAAGTATGATGAACTGAAATCCCGCCATACGGAAAGTGAAAACAAGATTAAAAGACTCAATGAGGGCATTGTAAAAACAAAAGAAAGGTTGCTGGAGGTTAAGAACAATAAAGAATACCAGGCTATGCTCAAGGAAATAGACATTGCGGAATCATCGCGCGGTAACATTGAAACGGAAATAATCTCGATATTGGAAGAGTTGGATAAACTTTCTATTTTAGTAAAAAAAGATGAGGAAATTTTAAAACAGAGCAAAAACAAATACGAACAGGAAAAGAGAATAATCGAGAACGATCTGAATACAATAGATGCCGATATTTTGGATTGGGAAAAGAAGCGTATTGATTTGAGAAAGAATGTTGCTGAAGATCTCCTGGCTAAATATGAAAAAATAAAAAAAAGAAATCAGGGCATCGGTGTAATTTCCGTTTGGAAATCGGTTTGCAACGGATGCCATATGAATATTCCGCCGCAGCTTTACAATGAATTGCAAAGATCGGAAGAGTTGCTTAGTTGTCCCAATTGTGACCGGATAATGTATTTTCAGGATATGGAGAAACCGGCTTAAGTCCTATGATGGAGAAAAATTATAAATTATTCAGTGATGGCGCTTGCCGTGGCAATCCTGGTGTTGGTGGCGCTGGTGCTGTCATAACGGATGATCGGGAAAATGTTGTTTGGGAAGGCAAGGAATATTTGGGACATTGTACCAATAACATCGCTGAATACAGAGCGCTAATTATGGGACTAAATGGCGCTCTTGATAATGGTTATAAGAATCTGGAAGTCTATCTCGATTCAGAACTTCTGACTAAGCAAATCAACGGTTCCTACCGTGTTAAAAATGAAAACCTGAAGATTCTAATGAAAGATATCCGAGGCTTAATGGCTTCTTTTGATTCAGTTGCGGTTAGACACGTTCCCCGGCTTCACAACAGTCATGCCGATAGGTTGGCCAATCTGGCGATTGATGAAAATTAATCCAATTGGATGTTGTCCCTAATTTCAATACAGGATTTCAAAAATTCTTGCCAGATTTATAGCCGTGCCGAATTTTTCTTCTTTGTGCGCCAGATCTGCGAAAAAGATTTCCTGTGTGTTCAAATCAAGCTCTTTCAGGAAAAGCTTTTCGCGTGCGGTGGCCACGGATTTATCAGCTATGTAAACCATTATTTCTGATTCGAGATAAGCGCTCCGGAGCGAGAGATTATAAGAACCAACGGCCACGCATTTTCCATCGATAATGAATTGTTTAACGTGATAATATGGTTTCTGTTTAAGGTTTGGGTCGCAACCATATTCGTATATGCGTACCCCTGCGACCAGCAGGTCGCGGTAATAGTTCAGTGAAATGTAGTGACAAAGCGACATGGCTAATTCCTGACCGGTTTCATAAGAGTTGGTCAGGATACGCACATCAATCCCCTTGCGTGCGGCGTCTATCAGTGCGTTCTGCAATTTTAGCGGTAAGGCTAAATATTGTGATGTAAGATAGATCTTGGATTGGGCCATAAGGCAAGCGTGGACCAGTTCGTCCAAGTTGGTGTATGAGCCGTCCCATGGTCGGGAGTGTACCAGTCGGGCTGGTATTCCTTGGGGCAGAGGCTCTATAGAAGGGGCATGATTGTTCAGTGTTCCTCCACCGAATGTCAGCCAGTTTTGCCGAAAGGCCTTGTCCAGTTCAGTCACAATAGGTCCACTCAAGAGGATATCGAGATCCTTATACCAGAAAAAATAACTCTCTGTTAAGTTGCGGCCACCCATAATCGCCTTTTGACCATCGACAATGAGCATTTTTTCATGAATGGCATAGTCGATCATGATCTGACCCTTACCGCGTTCTTCCTCCCAGCGCCGGAAAGGGTTGTCCTGAGGCAGGGATTTATAGAGCAGATAATTGTCCTGCATTTTTTTATACCAAGGCGAGGATATGGTACTAACACTGTGGGGCAGACTGAGATCACCGCCAAGGATTACTTCTATGCCATGCCGTTTTAAATTGAGATAAGCCAGCGATGATGTGCCCAACTGTGTATAGCGGTTAATAATTAGCTTAACATCAATACCTTTTGCCGCCTTGTTTTTGAGCATCTCGATCAGACGTGCGGTTTGTCCAGTGTCTTCCAGGTAGTAAGTTTGCAGGTATATGGTATGTTGAGCGCCGGCGAGCAAATTCAACCATTGCTCAAAGGCATATTTGCCATTGTCCAGAAATTCCACACCATTGCCTTCAATAAAACGCGTTTTCACCTCAGTATCCGACAGTATTTGTTGTGTTTGTGACAGGACAGGAGATTCTCCAGAGATTGGAGGGAGTGCAATGTGGATGTCTGCTATGGTGTATATTGGGGCAACTTTGGCGAAGGTGACTTGTATCGGGATTTTGTAATGGCCGGGTTTAATCTCGGGAGATAGTGTTAAATAAATGCAGTAGCGTTTTTGACCTTGTGTCGTGATATAGGGAAAAATCTGGATATTTTGACCAATACCGGTTGTGTCAACCGAAAACACGGGATTTTCTGCCTTTTCCGGTGTAATGGAAAGGTCAATACAGACCTTCTTGTGAATTCCAACATAGATGGTTTGAGGATAGACAGTATACTCAGCAGTACCTGTAAAGTGCTCGGTCTTGTTGCGTATTGCAGAATTGCAGCCGCAGAAGATAGTTTGCACAATAATAAGTATAATTGCTATTATAACTCTCTGGTTGTGCATTATTTTTTTGCTGCGACATTGCTTCTGCATGAGTTAACTATGAACATTCGTTTGCTGAGGAAAAATAAAGAAGGTAATATTTTAGTATTAAATCTTATTTTTTCATGTTTTGTTTAGTTATAGCCAGATTATCGCGGTGGATTACTTCGTCATAATCTTTATGACCCAGAACCTGGTTGATCTGAGATGTTTTCAGTCCCTTGATTCTGTTTATTTCAGTGGAGCTGAAATTAACTAATCCTTTGGCTAGAATTGAGCCTTTGCGGTCAATACAGACCACCGGATCACCCAGATTAAAATCTCCTTCCACGTCGACGATGCCCGAAGGAAGCAGGCTTTTTCCTTTCTCCAATAATGCTTTTTTTGCTCCATCGTCAATTATAAGTTTGCCTCGGGGACGCAGGGTGAAAGCGATCCAGTATTTCTTACTGTTCAGGCGATGTGACATAGGCAAAAACAGCGTGCCTATTTCTTTGCCCTCCATGATATCAATTAAAACTTTTTTCTTTTTCCCCGGAGCTATAATGCAGGGAATGCCGATAGCGGTAACTTTCTTGGCAGCCTGAAATTTGCTTTTCATTCCTCCTGTGCCCGCGGATGACGTTTCATCCGTAGCGGCGGCTTCAATTTCTTCAGAACATTCACTGACAACTCGTATAAGTTTAGCTTTTTTAGATACCATCGGATTGCAATCATAAAGGCCGTCAATGCTTGTCAGGTTAATAAAAAGATCGGCTTCAATTATGTTGGCGATCATTGCGGCAAGATTGTCGTTATCTCCGAATTTTATTTCATCAACAGCGACGGTATCGTTTTCATTGATAATAGGAATGGCTCCCCATTCCATCAGCGTCGAAAGAGTGTTGCGGATATTCAAATATCTCTGGCGATCGGTAACATCGGAAAACGTCAAAAGTATTTGAGCGACATAAAGTCCGTTTTTTTCGAAAGATTTGGAATAGACGCGCATTAATCTTCCCTGACCGATAGCGGCTGCGGCTTGTTTTTCGGGAATGCTTTTAAGGTTTTCAGTAATATTCATGCGATGTTTGCCTGAAACAATCGCACCGGAAGTTACCAATACTACAGAATATCCTTTTTGTACCAAACTGGACATATCCGACACCAGCGAATCAATGATTTTTAGATCCAGGCCGTCACTACCGGTCAGGACTGCAGAACCGACCTTGATAAGAATTATTTTGGCATTGACTAGGACATCCCGGCGAATATTTTTCATGACTTTATTTGCGTCCGGCTTAATTTAATATTTTAATTATCTTGTTTAGAATTTCTTTCATTCCTTCTCCGGTAACAGCGGAAAAAGGATGCAATATTATGCCCTTTTTTTTGAATAGAGCAACTTCTTTTTTGGCGTTTTCTTTCACATAGGGCAGGTCTATTTTATTAAGAGCCACAATTTGCTGTTTTTCCAACAATTCGGGATTATAATGCTCTAACTCCTTATTGATAGCGGTAAAATTAGACCAGGCGTTGGTATTGGGCTCCGTGGAAATATCAATAATGTGCAGCAGCAGGGATGTTCTTTCTATATGTTTTAAAAATTTGATGCCCATGCCCAGGCCATCATGCGCGCCGGAGATGAGGCCCGGTATATCGGCAATGACAAAACTTTTACTGTCTGAATATTTTACAACTCCCAGATGCGGTGTAATAGTGGTGAAAGGGTAATCAGCTATTTTGGGTTTTGCTGCCGACACGCGAGAAATAAAAGTTGACTTCCCGGCGTTGGGAAAACCGATAATGCCTACATCAGCCAGCAATTTCAATTCCAGTTTGAGAGTAAATTCCTCACCCTCCATTCCATCTTGAGCGAAGCGGGGTGTCTGATGTGTGGATGTTGTAAAATGAGCGTTTCCTTTACCGCCAATGCCGCCGTGAGCGACGATAAAAGTTTGTTCCGGTTGAGATAAGTCGGCGAACACTTCCCCTGTTTCAAAATTTTTTACGATTGTTCCCACCGGCACGGCAACGACAAGATCTTCAGCGCTTTTGCCGGTGCGATGATTGCCTGAGCCGTGACCGCCATTTTTAGCAAATTGATGCTGTTGATATTTTAAATCCAGCAGGGTGTGATGGCTTTCCGTCGCGCGGAAAATAACATCGCCGCCTTTGCCACCGTCACCGCCGTCGGGGCCGCCTTTCGGCACGAATTTTTCACGCCGGAAACTCACACAACCTTTTCCGCCGTGACCGGCCTTGACATAAATTTTTGCTTCATCAACAAATTTCATAAATAGTGCCCGGATAGATTTTTTTAGTTAAAATAAATATCTTTATATTTCGACATCACCATCCCGCGTCGCTTCGCTCCTGGGATAGTTCGACCAACGCTTTGAGTTTCACTTCGTTCGCTCTCAGCGGGTCTCACTAAAATAAAAAGGCGCTTGGTGTAAGCGCCTTTTTTATTAAAATATCCAGCTATCATTTTTATGATGCGTAAACGCTCACTTTTTTTCTCGTTTTATCAAGCCTTTCATATTTTACCACGCCGTCAATCAGCGAGAAAATAGTAAAATCCTTACCCAATCCCACGTTATTGCCCGGGTGAATTTTTGTTCCTACCTGTCGCACAATGATAGAGCCCGCGTTGATTTTCTGGCCGGCAAACACTTTTATGCCCCGTCTTTGAGAATTACTGTCTCTACCATTGCGGGAGCTTCCTTGACCTTTTTTATGTGCCATGACTTCCTCCGCTTATATTGAAATCTTTGTTATTTTCATATTGGTTAAATTCTGGCGATGTCCGGTTTTCTTATGAAAACCTTTGCGTCGTATCATATGGTAAACTATAAGTTTCGGACCTTTCTTTTGAGAGATAATTTTGCCGACCACTTTGGCGCCATCTACAAAAGGTTTGCCGATTTTTACTTCTTTATCGTCGGAGACCATCAGGACTTCGTTAAAAACAACTTCATCTCCCTTTTCACCCATAAGTTTTTCCACGGATAAAACATCACCTTCTGTTACCTTGTGCTGTTTCCCACCTGTTTTTATTACTGCATACATAAGCATACCCTTCTTACTTAAAATTGAAATTGAACCTGTAGCTTATAGATAAAATGGATCTTTTTGTCAATAGAATTTAAGTTTTGATGGGAAATATTTTATTTTGGGTTCGATTTATAGCTAAGTAGCTGAATTGATACCACAAAATAAAGGTTGATAAACTTTAATATTTAATTAAAGTTACTAAGTTAGAATTAAAAAGAGGACAATGTATGATTTCACGACTTTCAGTTTTCCGGCTCCTTCAGAATGATATTACGCTGAGAGGATGATATGGCTGTAATTTCTCTGCAAAAATGTGCTCGGTACGATAACAAAATCCTTAAAGAAAAAATTCTGGCGGGATTGAGACAGATAGGCTTTGATCCGGCAGAGTTAAAAAATAAACGAGTGTGTCTGAAGCCCAATCTGCTCATGCCGGTTAATCCTGAACGCGCCGTGACTACGCATCCGGAGCTTTTTAGAGCCGTTGCTCAAATCGTACGTGATTACACGAACGATATCGTTTTAATCGAATCGCCTAATCTTTTCGCCTTGAAACCGACCATTAAAAAAACCGGCCTTGCCGAAATTGTAAACGATCTGGAAATTAAAATTGCCGACATAAATGTTACTCAGACACTGCGATTTCCTTTGGCACATAGCTATAAAAATATCGATATTTCCAAAGCGTTCTTTGATGTTGACTATATAATCAACATGCCAAAGCTCAAAACGCATGGTTTTACGCATTATACAGGAGCGGTTAAGAATTTATTCGGAGTGATGCCCGGATTAAGTAAAGCGAGGATGCACATGAGGGCGCCGTCTCAAATGGAATTTGCCGAGTTTTTGCTTGATTTGTACGGTGGATTGCTGAACGGCTTTGAAAAGCCGAAAAAATTTATTCATGTCATGGATGCTGTTGTAGGTATGGAAGGTGAGGGGCCTGGCCCTTCAGGAAAGCCGAAAAATATAGGAGCCGTTATAGTAGGGGGCGATGCCGTGGCCTTGGATTATGTTGCAGTCAACCTGGTGGGCCTCAAAATGAAAAAAGTCTTTACTCTTACGGAGGGATTCCGGCGCGGATATGGAGTTAAATCGCCTGATGACATACAGATGAGGGGCGAATCTCTGGAAGAAATGCGAATAAATGATTTTTTGCCGCCGAAGAGCGTTGTGAGAGGAGGCGTAATATGGCCTTTAACATCCCCGACGATCAAAAATCTTTTTGTAGAAAAACCTGTGCCGAGAGTTGATGCCTGTACGCTTTGCTACAACTGTATGACGGTGTGTCCGGCTGACGCTATTGCTAAAGCTGATGACGCCAAAGTACCCCGGTATAATTACCGAAAATGTATCCGTTGTTTTTGCTGCATGGAAACTTGTCCGGAGGCTGCCATTAACTTGAAAAAGGGTGTTTTACAGTGGTTGATGCGAACATGAACCGACAGAAACGGGGGGATCGTCATTATAAAACAAATTCATGCTTTAAAGATTTTGGAGGTTTGCCATGAACACTAATGCTCCAGTAGTGCTTATCAGTGGATGTTCAACGGGAATAGGTCGCGCGCTGGCGGTAGAATTTGCCGCGCGTAACTGGCGGGTATTTGCTACCGCCCGAAAACCGGAAGTTATCAATGATCTGAAAGCCCCAAACGTGGATGTAACCGTCCTGGATGTAACTGATGAAACATCTATAAAGGCTTGTGTAGATTCTGTCATCACTAAAACCGGCCGGATTGACATGCTGGTCAACAACGCGGGGCTTCTTCTTATTGGACCTCTGGTTGAACTGGAAACCAGCGAATTGCGGCATCAGTTTGAAACTAACGTGATAGGACTCAACGCGCTAACCCGTGCAGCCGTCCCTCACATGATTAAGAGAAAATCGGGCAAAATAGTGAACATCAGCAGTGTTTCGGGAGTATTACCCACGCCATTTGCCGGCGCTTATTGTTCCACAAAAGCGGCTGTGACCGCTTTATCCGACTCTCTGCGCATGGAACTAGCACCCTTCGGTATTAACGTTGTTACCGTGCAGCCTGGAGGCATCAAATCGAATCTGTCCGGCAACGCCGATAAAGGGCTCGGCCGTTTCAGAAAAACCCCTTATGGTCCGATACAAGAATTTATTGTTGCGCGGGCAAACGCTTCGCAGGAAAACGCAACTCCCGCGGAAGTATTCGCGAAAGAGCTTGTCGATAAACTTGAACGGAAAAAAACGCCGAAGTTCATCCGCGTCGGGAAGGATTCGACACTGCTTCCCCTTATTGCCAGGTTTCCGCGCGCGCTCACTGACGCGTTGCTCAGTAAAAAATTCGGACTTAATAAACTTTCAGCAGGTTGAAGCTAAAAGTTTGACAACAATCAGCATATAATCCATAATTCTCTTGAAACAATAAATTATGCTACTTATAAATTTAATGTCAAAAATCAATTTATCATCAAAATACAATGTGGAAGTGAGACAAAATGAAATACGGAATTATCGCTAATCCTGTTTCCGGCAAATGTTCTCTGGATGATAAACGCAAAATTTTGAATGAAGTAGCCGGTATTCTGAAAGATGTGACCATCGCAGGTTTGGATACAAAATCTCCGGAAGAATTCAGTCAATGTGCTTGTGAACTTTCCCGGAAAGTGAAGATACTGCTTGTGGCCGGAGGTGATGGAGCATTTTATCTGGTAATGAACAGTGTTTCCAAGGATGTGCCCTTGGGATATTTGCCTTTTGGTTCTGGTGATGTATTACGGCACACGTTTAATTTGCCGCGTTGCCCCAGGGAAAATGCCCGTTTTATTCAGACCGCAAAGGAACATTTCGTAGACGTCATCTGTTGTGACGGGAAGACGAAAGCTTTGTTCGCAAGTATTGGCATTGAGGGAAGTATTCTGCTGGAACGGGATGAGTATTTAAAAAATAACTGGCGCGGTCTTACGGCCTATGCATTGGCGACGCTTAAAGTTTTGTTTGGCGGTTATGTTAACGCGGATTTGCGGATTTCAATGAATAATAAAGAAGTGACCGCTTCCCACTCTCTGACTGCTGTTATCACAAAACTTCCCTTTTATGGATACGGCTTTAAAGTCGTGCCACAAGCTCAATTTGATGACGGATACCTGCATCTCCTGATACTTAACGCGGGACCGGTTAGCACGCTATATGCTCTTGCAACGTCTCTTCTGGGAGGAAACAGAATAGGTGAGTATTATAAGTCCAAAGAAATTAATATCACTTCTTCGACGGAGCAGTTACTACAGCGCAACGGCGATCCGGAAAAGGAAAAACGAACTAATTTTTCTTTCAAAGTTTTACCCAAAGAATTGAAATTGATCTTCTAGCAAATTGATAATAACAACAACTGGTAATTAACAGCAAAAGGTATTCTTTATGAAACAATTCAGTCTGACTGTATCGGAGAGTAACCGGCCGTTTGCTTTGAATGGTTTTAACTTTCCCGATTTCATAAGTCCTTCCATACACAAAGGAGAAACGGCTCAAACTCATTATTTATTTCAATCATCAAAACGTTCGGTTATTTCTCTGCGTGTTGATCTCAAAGGCGAGGGAAAGAATTGTGAACCGGACCTGGTAAAAGAAAAATGTAAATGGTCGGTAGATAAGGATAAATTTCCTTATGGACAAACAGAGAGTCAGTGGTGGGAATATTGTCTTGCTCCGCATAGCTATCTTCCTCTTGAAAATAGCTTGATTCAGGTGGGATTGAATCTATTCAACCGCTTTTTACACATAGATTTTAGTTCTCAGTGTGCTAAATTAATTGATCCCGAAATCGGAAATGAGATGCTTTCGACAACCAACTGGTTTGATAAAACGACGGGCGAATTATGGTTTGCATCATGGCCGGTTGAAGGAACCGCTCGGCGTATTTTGAAGCCGCGGGAAAATATCCGCGTAACGATATGGAAATCTTCCCTTCAGAAAAAAAGCATCGATCAGGTATGGCAAGGAGATTTCAGCGATTCATTGCACCAGCTGTTGTTAAGCTCGGACCGAAAATTTCTTGTTTTGACTGAACTGGGTTTGTATTCTGAAGAAAATGTTTCTGCCGAATCAGAAAATCAAAAAAGATCAGTTGAAAAACATAAGCGCAGAAGAGAATTGATTTCATCAAGAATACTTATTTTAAATCTGAAAACGGGAGAGGAATGGCGATTGCCCATTACAACTGCGGGACATGTGGAGTTTGATCCTGACCATCAGGATGTCTGTTACGTTTCCTGTCACAATATCGGGCTTATCGGAGTCAAAGTTGGTGTCTTCGGAGCCGGTGTTGTAAAGAAACTTCGCTTGGGAAAAAACGGTCCTGAGGCGGCGGGAGAATTTACGCATCCCGATTTTCATCGGATTACAACGCACATAGTCTTTCGCCATAGGGGGAAAACTCTTATTGGTGTCAGCGGTTATCCGGATAAAGTATTTCTAATTGACGCTGCCTCAATGAAACTTTTTAAAATTATAGAGCTGGAAAAGGGTGAAAAGGTCGATGTTTTAAATTCACCTCATCTTTGTCAGCAGGATAGTTATGGAATAGCCGCTTCAGAAGACGGCGAGTTTGTTCTTGCTGCGGGCACGGGCTTTATCAGTGTAGCTTCAATTGAAGAGGGACGATTTTCTATTAAAAAAGAAATTGAAGGTTATGATTCCCGTTCATGTTTTACCGGACACCTTGGTTCTTTCAATGCTCTGAAGGCATAAAATGGAACAAAATTTAATATTACAGGAAGACAGTTTTTGTCTCGAATTCTTTAAAGGAGACGGAAATATTGTTCAAAAAAACTCTGCATGGCGGGAAGAACTGTTTTCTAAAGATAATATATATATTTTACAGGAAACAATAATCGTTCCGCCCGATTTGATTGGTGAGGTAAATGATTATTCTGCTCAAACCATTGCTCCATCGCGATGTAACAAGCCGTTAGTGTTTATTGGCAGTTCTGAACTTCCCGTTCAATACGCGTCAATTGCAGCAAGAATAGATAGAGAGAAATCGGTTGTTGATAAAAACAACCAAGGAATAAAAATCACTGCGGATAAATTAAACCTTTTATACAGCGCGCCCATATTAAGCAGAAAAGGAAAAGATAAACATCTTTTTGCTGACGCCTTCCATCAGATAATTGAGGTTCTTCGTGGTTTCCAGATGAAGGAATCGACGATTGCGCGCACATGGCTTTTTATGAGAAACATTCTCGATGATTATGAAGATCTGAATAAAGCCAGAAAAGAATTCTTCGCGAAATGGAATTGGGCCGCTAATCATTTTCTGCCGGCAAGCACCGGTATTCAAAACCGTATTATCGGCAATGAAATCCTGGCATTTCAATTCTGCGCTTTTTCCGGCGATAATGTCGCTATAAAACAAATTTCATCACCGTTGCAAAATGAACCAACCGCATACGGCAAATTGTTCAGCCGTGCTGTTGTTGTTAAATTTTCCCGATCTAAATTGCTGTTGATCAGCGGCACAGCTTCGATAAACAAAGAGGGGGATTCGGTCTATATAGGAGACTTTAATAGTCAGATGAAATTTACACTCGAGATCATATCCGCTATCTTGCAACAGGAAGGTTGTGATTATTCTAATATAGCTCAAGCAATCATTTATCTAAAAAGAAGTGAAGATATACGCTCCTGTATTGCTATGCTTGATAAGATGGGATTTCCGCGAGACAGAGCGCTATTCCAGCTTGGCGTTGATATATGCAGAGATAATTTGTTGTGCGAAATCGAAGTCACTGCGGTGATTGTCTAAAAGTATAGATAGTTATTTTATCGGACATAAAAGATCTTAAAGAAATATTTATTTATGGAGTGATGGATTACAGTGCGGAAACGAGTATTGTCTTGTAGAATGGTTAAAAGTGTTCAGATATTTTATTTAATAAAGAAACATATATCTATATTTATCAAGAATATAATTTATTCCGACAAATTAACATATTATCCTGAAGAGGAAAGAAAAAATAGGATAAGCATCTTCATTGATAATTTTATTTGGATTCTTCACTTTCATCATGCCAATGAATTTTATTACATTTTGGGATTTGATAGAAAGAACTACACACAATATAGACAAAAATATATTAACGGAAGACAATGCCGAAAAATAATTGAACGCAAAAAAATGCAAGTTAGTAATAATTCAAAAATATATGATATTGTTATTCATGATAAATTTATAGCGGCTCAGTACATGGAATCGTTAGGTTTCCCGGTGCCATCAACAATAGCTGTTGTTTATAATAATAAGATCATACTTCCAAAATCAGATGAAGAGTTTCCATTGAATTTCATTATAACTGAAAAGAAATCATTGTTCGAAGATTGCATTTGTAAACCCATTGCCGATTGGGCCGGTAGAGGTATATTCCGCATGCAAGCAAATGACGGCAACATAATCATAAACAATAGAAATGTTACAAAAAATAAATTTAAAGATTTATTTTCAAATTCAAAATATATAATTCAAGAGAAGATAATTCAACACGAAAAAATGTCAAAATTAAATCCAAATTCTATAAATACAATACGATTAGTCACTTGTTTTGATAATCAAACTGTTCAGCCTTTTTCCGCGGGAGTCAGGATTGGTATGGAAGGAAATATAACTGATAACTGGCATACCGGAGGCATTTTAGTTCGATTAAATATTGAATCGGGTCTTTTGGATAAATATGGTTTTACGCATCCTGAACACAGTGGGAAAAAATATGAAAGACATCCTGAAACAGGAGTTAAATTTGATAGTTATGAAATTCCATATTGTCATAAAGCTATCGACTTGGCAACAAATCTGCATAAATATTTTTATAATACCCATTCTATAGGATGGGATATAGCTATAACTAAAGAAGGGCCGGTTTTTATTGAAGCAAATCAAGGCTGGGATCCATATATTCATTTAGTCTTAGAAGATAATTTTTTAGATAAATTTTATACATATTTTAAGTAAGATTGAATTGCTAGTATAAGCACCATTTCAACTTGGCGTTGATGTATACGGAGACGATTTGTTTTGTATAATCGAAGCAACTGCGATGATGAATGAAATTTCATTACCAATGCGGCAGCTTTTTAAAAAGGTTTTAAATGATCCTTAAGAATCTTTGCTAGTGAAATGAAAGAGAATCTATGGTGAATCCCACTCTACAACCTTTAAAACTGATTAACTCCGTTTATGGCACGACTTCTGTTTTTGTAGCTCGATCATCACCAAATGCTTCTCGTTGGCTGCCGCAAAGTGCTATGGAGCGCGATATGGCGACTGCGTCCATGCTGACAGTCCTCGGAGATATGCCAATTGTTTGCGCTGCTTCGGTATCCACGCCTGATGCCCTGAGTCTTTTACGCGACGCCGGTTTTCAGATCCCGAAGAAAATTTATCGTTATGCAGATGTAAAAGACTATATGAAGATTCTCCATGAATTTTTCAATGATGGTTTGATTATGGTAACGCAACATGTTCATCCTCTATCTGAAATGCCACCGGAGTACTCCTGGATTGCTCCGCCGGTTCTGTCTTTTGTGAATAATAAAGCGAATCTGGGAAATCTTGTTCCGAAAGAAAATGTCCCTTTTCGTGAAATTGTATCGGTGGATCGAATTGTCAACAGTAAACGGAAATGGATTGCGCCGGTCGTCATCAAAGCAGTTACTGATGAATCAACGGGTGGGGGAATTGATGTCCGTATCTGCCTGAGCGGTGATGATGTTAAAAAGGCAGCTTCATATTTCGCGGACTGTTGCTTTGTGGTTTGTGAGGAATGGCTGGATATTCGGCGAAATCTATGTCTTCATTACAGTATAACTAATGACGGAAACATCACTTATCTCGGTTTTACGGAACAGGTAAGCGATGATCAGGGTGCCTACTGCGGTAATTGGCTTGAAGATGGAACTGTATGCCCGGTCGATGCTGTCGAAGTAGGCGCATCAATCGTTCATACAGCTTATGAACATGGATACTACGGCATTGTGGGAATTGATGTGGCTGTATGGGAAGAGCAGCCTTGCAAGGTATTTGATTTAAATTTTCGCGCCAATGGTTCTACACCTGCAATTCTTTACTCTCAGAGCGTTTATCGACATCATCAAAAGCCGGTAATCCGTTTGCGCCGTCTGAAAGGCAGTGGAAACTACCGGGATATGCTCAACTCAGTTTATCGAGCGATGACTAAAGGCATTCTGCTGCCCCTGGGCAGTTGTGATCCTGAAAAGGGAAATTATGTTGAAAAACATCCTCTTCTGACGGGGATGATTCTCGGCGAGACACGTCAAGATGTTTTAGAAAATGAACGCGAACTGGCCTCCATGGGTCTGGATATATAAAAACAAAAGGTCGCCTGAAAGTATGAAAATAGTGAAAGTTTATAGTGAAAATGTGAGACGTTATGGGTTCTGGTTTGTTGATGCTTTGACGGGTGGACATGTTAGAAAATATCTTCATGATTTAAAAGAGAAACTAGGAGGTGAAGCTGATGCTTCATCAGATGATTTGATAAAGATTCTTAATCATGCTGTCAATACAACAGAGTTTTACAGCGAATACAAGGGTTACTCAAACATCATGGATTTCCCAGTAATAAAAAAGAGTCTGGTCAAAGAAAAATATGATCAGTTTATTTCATCAGAGTATAAAACCGAAAAATTATACAAAGTGCAGACCAGTGGCTCCACCGGAGAGCGTTTTGTAATGCTGCTGAATAAAAAAAAGAGAAAAAGAGTTATTGCCGAACTTATATACTTTCTTGAGCAGTGCGGTTTTAAGTTGGGATACAGGCATGTTTATGCCAGAGTGTGGTTTGCGGGTAATAAAAAAGCAAAACTGGAACTGATTGCACATAACACGATTATGTTTGATTGTTCTTTTTTATCCGACGAATCAATGGACATGCTCTATCAAATGCTGCATAAGGACAATTCCATAAAATGCCTGACCGGTTATGCCACTTTTCTTGCTACAATTGCCTCTTATTTTGATAAAAAGGGATATACGCCGGATATGTTCAGTATTGAAATTGTCATCAGTGGAGCCGAACGTCTGGAACCAGGCGCTAAAATCTTGCTTAAGAAAGTATTCGGCTGTACAGTTGTTTCGAGATACGGCAACAGCGAAAATGGTTTTCTGGCGCAGCAAACCAATGATGGAGATAAATTCATTTTAAATACTGCTCATTACTTTTTTGAAACGCTAAAGCTTGATTCCGATGAGCCCGCTTCTTTGGGAGAACCAGCCAGATTAGTGCTGACAGATCTTTATAATTACGCCATGCCGTTAATTCGTTATGATACAGAAGATATAGTCATAATGGAAATTTCGGCAGAGAATAGTTATCGAAAATATATTTTAACTGAATTGTCCGGAAGAAAGGCGGATATAATCTACGACACGCGGGGTAATAAAATAAGTCCTCACTTTGTTGCTTTGACTTTTCGGCGTTATGATAAGTTGCCTCAATTTCAGCTTATTCAGAACAGTCTCAAACAATTTACTTTGAAATTAGAAGGCACCCGCGGCCTATATGATGATAATGATTTTAAGGAAACGATCAGGGAACTGGTTGGCCCGGATGCCATTGTCGAAATCGAGTACGTAGATAAAATACCGCATCTTTCATCAGGAAAATTTAGAAAAATAATATGCAATTATAAAGTCAATTAGGAATTCTTTGGACTTTAAAGTGGTTGATGAGATGATAGCAAACGCAATGCATAAATTGAGAGGCCTGGCTTTTTGGTCTTTGGATGCTTTAAAAGGCAGAACTGTAAAAAAAGCATACACTGAGTTGAAAACATTTGATGCTACGGATAGTCGTTCTGCGAGATTTACGGAGCATCAAAAATCAATATTGCAAAAACTTTTGCAACACGCAATTAATACGACGAAATTCTATAAAAAAATTCAAAGCAATTGCCTGTCTGACTTTCCGATAATTGATAAAAATATAATCAAAAATCAGCAAGATGATTTTATGTCGAACAAATACGACAGAACTAAATTGTTCACTATGACTACAAGCGGTTCAACGGGAGTAAAGCTTACCTGCTATCAAAATGATGAAAAGAAGAAGAGGGTTCATGCAGAAGTAATATATTATAGCGGAAAAGCAGGGTACTTAGTGGGAGAAAAATTAATTTATCTACGGGCGATTTCGGAAGAAAGCTATAAGTCTAAACTGCGCCAATGGATTCAAAATGAGACGTTGCTGGATATATGTAATTTGGATGACAAGCGTATTGAAGATATATTATCCGACATTGACAAGGCATCCCGTTGGGGTTCAATGATATTGGCTTATGCGTCGACTTTTGAGGCGTTTAAAGATTACTTTCAGAGAAAAGGAATGTCAAAAGTCGGCAAAAATAAAGTATACGGTATAATTAGCAGTTCCGAAATGCTTTTTGATGATACCAGAAACATTATATCCAACGCGTTTCACTGCCGCTGCTTTTCACGATACTCTAATCAGGAAAACGGCATCATCGGGCAGGATGATATTGAAGATAATGCTTTTATCATCAATGAGGTTCATTACATAGTCGAAGTGTTTAAAATGAATTCGGACATATTGGCAGAGGAAGGAGAAGTCGGCCGTCTTGTAATAACTGATCTATACAATTACGCCATGCCGATGATTCGCTATGACACAGGAGATATAGGTTCGATTGTCTATATTCAGAGAAATGGCGTGACTAAAAAAGCCATAACAAATTTTGGAGGGCGCAGGGTAGATATGGTATTTGATTGTTATGGCAATCGCCTGTCACCACATATCATTACGGTTAATTTCTGGCAGTTTCCTGAAATTCAGCAATATCAGTTTATTCAGGAAAGTAAAATAAATTATACATTGAAGATTAATACTCAGGACAGATTTGTCAGACAAAAGGAAATGGAAGCATTATTAGAAAAATTGCTAGGTGATAAAGCTGTTATAAAGATAGAAGAGGTTGAAGAAATACCTGTATTGGCTTCCGGAAAAAGAAAATATATTGTAAATAATATGTGCCATAATGATAATAATTAGTTTGAATGTTTTTGTATAAGTCCATCAAAAACGAAAATAAAAGGTCTATTGGATGGCAACTAATCGAAGTAAAAATAAATTCTATCTATCCTTCGGCAAACGCGCATTTGATTTGGTTCTGGCTATTCCTGCTGCCATTGTTTTAATACCCGTGTTTATAATAATTGCTTTTCTTGTACGCTGGAGATTAGGAAGGCCGATTTTATTCAAACAGATGCGTCCGGGACTGTGGGAAAATCCTTTTACAATTTTCAAATTCCGAACTATGACCGATGCGCGTGACCAAGACGGCAAAATGCTTCCTGATGATAAACGTCTAACGCGTCTTGGTGCTTTCCTGCGCAAGACGAGTAGTGATGAATTGCCAGAATTGATAAATGTTATCAAAGGCGAAATGAGTATTGTCGGGCCGCGCCCCCTGTTTATGGAATATCTGCCATATTATACAAAACGGGAGCACTTGCGTCATACTGTTCGTCCGGGAATTACGGGATTATCGCAGATAAGAGGCAGAAATTATCTGCCTTGGAATGAACGTCTGGAAATGGACGTAAAATATATTGAGATCATTTCTTTTCCTCAGGATATAAAAATTATATTTGAAACTTTCTTCCAGGTTTTGAAAGCAAAAGATGTTGCTGTTTTACCCAGGACAGTAAGTATTCCTTTGTCGGAATATAGAGAGAAACATAAAGAAAAGAAATCTGATTGATTAAGTGTGAATTTGAAATAACTTTAATTATTATAGGTATATATGAATATATTAATAACAGGAATAGGCGGTCCGACGCCGATTGGAATTGCCAAAAGCATACTCCTGAATGGTAAGTCTAAAAGTGCAAGACTTATAGGAGTTGACTCGAATAAGTATGCTCCGGGTTTATATAACAAAGAACTTTTTGATAAAACTTATCTGATTCCTCATTCTTCAAGTGACAATTACTGGCGCGTTTTGGAGTCAATTATTTCTAAAGAACACATCGACTATTCTTTCGTCGTTCCTGAATTAGAAGTATTAAAATGGTCTTTAAAAATGAAGACAGGCCGGATACCGTGTGACTCTCTTCTTCCCGATTATGAAGTAGCAAAGGTTCTATATGATAAATATGAACTTCATCAAAGATTAATTGGTTCTAATTTGGTTCCCGGAACAATAAAAGTTGAATTAACTCAGATTGAAAAAAATATCGGTAATCCCCCCCCCAATACTTTCTGGGTCCGGGCGGGATTCGGTGCGGGAGCGACAGGATCATTCAAAATCAATAAAATGGATGATCTTAGAGCATGGATAAAATTAAATCCTCATATTAAAGACTATATTATCAGCGAATATTTGCCCGGTAGAAATTATGCCTGCAAGATACTTTTTTACGATGGAAAAGCAATCAGAGCATCATGTGCTCAGAGAATTGATTACTTAATGGCTCATGTTGCACCGTCGGGAATTTCCGGAATGTGTTCAAGAGGAAAACTTATCAATAAACGGGAAATTGTCGACACCTCCATCAGAGCCTTGAAAATCATTTTTGACGGTTGCGGACAGGAACCGCATGGAATGTTTACAGTTGATTATCGTGAGGATGAGTACGGAAATCCAAAAATAACCGAAATAAATATTAGACATGTATCGTTCACATTGGCATTTGCTTTATGCGGAGCAAATTTTGCAGAGGATTCACTGAGACTTTACTTAAATGATTCTTCCTTTGATCGTGCATTTAAAATCTATGAGTTTGATGATGACTATACATTCATTAGGGGAGTTGATGCACAGATAAAAATTGTAAAGGATTCAGAAATAAAATCTCTTGTTCCATAAATAATTGATGGTCATAATTTCAAAATACTCTTATGTTTTAAAAACCTGTCATGAATTTGGATTGTAAAATATTATGTGCGGCATTGTAGGAAAATATTATTTCAATATTAATCAATATGATTCTTCTGATTTGTCCAGGATGATGAAGGTTATATCCCACAGAGGGCCTGATTCTTCAGGCACTTTTACAGATGACGTCATGGCGATTGGTTTTCAACGCCTCAGCATCATAGATGTAAATACCGGTGATCAACCCCTCTATAATGAGACAGGGAAAATAGTTCTTGTTGCCAATGGAGAAATCTATAATTTCAAAGAGCTCCGGGCGACACTTCAATCTATGGGCCATGTCTTCAGAACAAAGACGGATTGTGAAGTGATCATTCATCTTTATGAAGAATACGGGAATAGTTCTGTAAAAAAATTAAACGGCATGTTTGCTTTTTGCCTTTATGATTCCGTGAAGAAAATATTGTTGATGGCACGGGATCGCATGGGAATCAAGCCTCTGTATTTCTATCAAAATGACGATGTTTTGATTTTTTCGTCCGAAATCAAAGGTATTCTCGCTTCGCGTAGAATGTCAGTAAAGCCTGAAGCAAATGTTCTGGATGAATATCTTTGTTTCGGATCTTTGTGCAATGGAAGAACATTTTTCTCCAAGATTGTCAGTCTGGAACCAGGCTGTCTAGTGGAAGTCACGAACAGAGGAATTCATTCCCAAAGATACTGGATCCCGGAAATTGTTGAAAGTACTCTTAGCGAAGCTCAGTACATTGAGAAAATAGAGTCTTCCGTGAATAATTCAGTGCAGCGGCAAATGATGAGCGATGTGCCTCTTGGCAGTCTCCTCAGCGGAGGAGTGGATTCCAGCTGGGTTAGTGTTGTTGCCAATAAATTAGCTCCGGGTATTAAAACATTTACAATCGGTTTCCCGGACCCGGCACATAATGAAATTCCCTATGCGCGTTTCACAGCCGGATCTTACGGATTTGATCATCATGATTTTGTAAGTGATAATAAGGAGTATGCCGATTCGCTGGAACAGACAATATGGCATCATGATGAACCGCTTACTTTTCCGAGTTCCGTACAAAATCGTCTGGTTTGTAGATACGCTCGCGAGTTTGTGAAGGTTGTGTTGACCGGTGAGGGAGCGGATGAATTATTCGGCGGTTATCCGCGTCAATACCTGAGCAAATTACAGAACCAATTCCTGCTGCTGGGGGGTGTAAACCAAAGGGTTATCCTCATGGCTTTAAAATTTTTACCATTTAGGAAGATAAAAACATTAAGGAGATTTCTCGCTTTATCACCTTATGAACTCGTTCTCTGGAATGCGGCATTTACAGAGAAGGAAAGGATTGCCTGGTTATTCGATAAAGATGAGCCGGATATCTCCATCAGATTAGAGCAATTGAACAAAGTCTGGAATAAAAACCTTGATACGATTGACAATCTTCTTTTGTTTGATCAGCAGACATATTTGCGTTCGATTTTAAATATGAAAGATAAAATGAGTATGGCTGAATCAATGGAACTGAGAGTTCCGACTCTTGATAATGAAATGATTTCCATGGCGCACGAGATTCCGGGGGACGTAAAATTGAGAAGATTGCAGACAAAATATTTATTTAAGAAGGCCGCAGTCAGACATATACCGCGGAAGATAGTGTACAAGAAGAAAATAGGATTTACTATTCCGGTCGATAAATGGTTGAGAGACAAAAATGGAGTTGGCAGTTTTCTGGATATGCTGATCGATTCATCGGATAAAATTGAAGGAATCAATAAATCCAAACTAGAAAAAGTGATTTGTGAACATAAAAGCGGAACACAAAACCATCAAAATATTCTCGGCCACTTGATTTATTATGTTATTTGGCGACAGCAATATATAGATACTAAACCTTTGTCAGTAAACTAAGTGGTCTTGTTTCTAAAAATAATTATCTAATATTTATATCAAAAAAGACACAATCATTGTCTGTTCCATATTCAGAAAAAATATGTAATGTATATATTAATTAACGTACATTTATGTTTAAGGGAAAAATGGCATGGGAGATTTGGCAATTAATGGTGGTTTGCCCATACGCAAGAAAAAGTTTCTTCCCTGGCCTTTTTATGATCATGATGAAATAGAAGCTGTTTATCGCGTACTTCAATCGGGAAATGTTAATTACTGGACGGGAGAAGAAGGTTGTTTATTTGAAAGAGAATTTGCCGCAAACACAGGCGTAAATTACGCTGTTGCCTTAATGAATGGTACGGTGGCGCTAGAGGCGGCATTGATGGCGTTGAATATTGGAAAAGATGACGAGGTCATCGTAACGTCGCGTAGTTATATTGCATCGGCAAGTTCTGCGGTTATACGCGGAGCAAAATGTGTCTTTGCCGATGTTGATCGTAACAGCCAGAACATAACGGCGGAGACAATAAAGAAAGTCATAACAATTCGTTCACGCGCAATCATTGCTGTTCATCTGGCCGGTTGGCCCTGTGAAATGGATTCGATAATGGCCCTCGCAAAAGAACGTGGACTTGCGGTAATTGAAGATTGCGCCCAGGCCTGCGGAGCTTTTTATAAAGGTCGTCCTGTGGGGTCATTTGGTGATGCCGCCGCTTTTTCTTTTTGTCAGGATAAAATTATGACCACCGGCGGTGAAGGTGGTATGATTTTAACAAATAATGAAGATATCTGGTCGGAAATATGGTCTTATAAAGACCACGGCAAAAGTTATAAAGCAGTTTACGAAAATAATGATTTTCATCCGGGCCCATCATTTAAATGGCTGCATGAATCATTCGGAACAAACTTGCGTATGACGGAAATGCAAGCCGCAATCGGCAGGATTCAACTTCATAAATTGCCCCAATGGATAGAAAGACGCAGGCGAAATGCCGATATTTTAAACAAAGCTTTTATAAATATTCCGGCATTACGTGTAACTATGCCGCCTGATTATATTGGTCATGCCTACTATAAATATTATGTTTTTATAAATCATGAGAGACTGAAATCCGGTTGGAATAGAGAACGTGTAGCTATTGCAATTAACGCGGAAGGCATTCCCTGTTTCACCGGCAGTTGCAGTGAAATATATCTGGAAAAAGCTTTTGCCGGCACCGGTATGCGGCCGAAGAAACGACTACCGGTTGCCAGAGAGTTAGGCGAAACCGTCATGATGTTTCTTGTTCATCCGACTTTATCCGAAAATGATATGCGCGATACTGTTAAAGCGGTGGAAAAAGTTATGGCCGTTGCCGCTAAATGAATTATTTGTTTTCCCGGTTGTCTCGTTCACGCTTCCATCGGCTGCTCAACTTGCCCAACACCTGATGGAATTTCTTGCCCGGTTCGGGTCGAAGATCATCAACAATTGAAACTTTCAAACGCATTGCCGGATGAAGAATTTTTAAGTTTTCTTCGACCGCTCGCCAGAGAGAATTTGAATATGCCGGTCCCGGGACAACTCTGATTTCAATTAAGTCATTACCTTCCTGAATAATCTGGAAAACACGGATTGCTTCAATCATGCTCCAGTCTTTTTTATCATGAGGTAAAACGGAATTAACGACATTATACATGATTCTTGGTGAAATTTCCCTCCCATCAGGCAGGACGATAAAGTTTTCATTACGACCTTCCGTAAGACGCATAACCGGTCCGTTAAATCCGCATTGACATTTTCCCGTCTCTAACAGAATTCCCCGATCTCCCGTTTCATAACGAATAAAGGGCATAGAATAATTATATAAATTTGTAATAATCAGATGTCCTTCACTGCCCGGCGGAACGGGAATCCCTCGCTGATCAACGGTCTCAATCCACACAGTTGCGGTGTTGGGATGCATAAGTTCCGGATTGGCGGGACATTCCCAGGCAAGATTTCCACCTTCCTCATTATTGTAATAGTCAGCGACGCGGCAACGGAAGACATTTTCCAGCAATTTGCGTACATGAGGGAATAGAAGTTCCGCTCCGCCGGTTATCAACCGGGGCGAAGGAGGTATAATTTCTTTTTCGCGTAAAGCGTTGGCCAGATTCCAATATGCTGACGGACGACCACCCATAATGGTTGGTTTTATACTCATAAGAATCGATATCTGCTCTTCCATGGGAATATCGCGAAAAAGTTTGATTATAGTAATAGGCCCGATTTTCTGGACAATTTTAGTAGAACCATCTTTTCTTTCCGGCCCTACATTTACAAGTGTCATCGGACATGTCAGTGACGTATTTCGTTTATATGCATCAATAATTGTTATCTTGCGAAAAGCTTCTTCCAATCGGTTCTTATAGACTGTTACCGGTGTGCCTGTTGTTCCTGTAGTATGTCTAATTACAAGTTTTTCAGGGGAAACATCACGACTCAAGTATTCGGCAGGTCCTGCCACCATAATATCCAAACGTTTAATAATGGGTAGATGTGTCAGATCTTCAGCTTTTCGAATGACTGCCGGATTTACCCCGGTTTTGTCAAAAGTCCGCCTGTAGAAGGGCACATTTTTATAAGCATGAGAGACAATATACCGGACTGATCTGTCCACATCTTTCTTGTTTTTGCGCGGTAAAAATCTTGTCCATCCGCTGATCACCAGGCTGCTCCTTTGATATTGAACCCGTTCTTCTTTTGCGAAAAGAATATAAAAAAAACAATCCATGTGTCAATGAAATAAAAAGTACAGAATACGAGACGTGAATGAAATAAATAAAAATGGCTGAACTATGGTTTAACATATGATACAAATACCTGAGGCAGGTTATATGGAAAAACATATCCAAGATATAGAGGCACAAAAAACAGGTGGTCCCTTGGTGCTGGAAATACGCGGCAATTCACTGGATGACGGTCCGGGCATAAGAAGCGTCGTGTTCATGAAGGGTTGCCCTCTTTCTTGCGTGTGGTGTCACAATCCTGAGAGCAAGAAACCGGGTCCCGAGTTGTTGTTCGATGCCTCAATATGTGTGTCGTGCGGAACCTGTGCGGAATTGTGCGAGAGCGGCGCGCTTCGCATGAAGAACAAAAAGCTCATCGTTGACCGGTCTAAATGCAACCTCTGCTTCTCGTGCACCGATTTGTGTCCTTCCGGAGCGCTGGAACGCGCCGGTAAATCCATGACTGTTGATAATGTAATCGACGCGGTCATGAAGGACAAACCGTTTTATGACACATCAGGCGGAGGCGTGACTCTTTCGGGTGGCGAGCCGCTCATGTTCATGGATTTTGCGTCAGAACTTCTTACTGGTCTTAAGAAAAAAGGTGTACATACTATCGTTGAAACCTGCGGCATTTTCAAACTCGAACGCTTCATTCAACTTGTTCTGCCGCATGTGGATATGATTTATTTCGACATCAAGCTCATGGATGCCATGCTCTCCGAGCGTTATACCGGCGTGAAAAATGATCTCATTCTGGCAAACTTCCGGTCGCTTCATGAAATTTCACTAAAAAAACATCCTGATTTTCTTTTGCCGAGAACACCACTGATTCCGGGCATTACGGACACAGATGAGAATCTCAGAGCGATTGCCGAATTTCTCTCTTCACTCGGGATAGGAAAAGCTGCTCTTCTCGAGTATAATCCGCTTTGGCATGCCAAATTAAATAAATTAGGAAAAGATGAGCAGGGAACTGGTAAATCACGCGAATGGATGGACAAAAAACACGTGGCTCACTGCAAGGAAATATTCATTTCAGCGGGAATTTCCGTTTGATGCTTTATAGATCAAATTGCTTCCGGAATCTTGAAAGTCCTTCCTTCAGATAGTAGGGGAGTACGCGGATTGTTGCCCTCAACCTCTTTCTTTGCGATAGTCTGATAACTTGCAGGTAGGTAATTGGTTCAACAAAAACGATAGCGAATAATCTGGTCACAGAGATGTTCATTTTGAACCAAAGTGAATTAGGTTTTCTACGGAAAAGTTCCAACAGAAACTTCAACCAATTTGATGGAATGAAGGTGGCGAGCCGAATCAAATTGTTTATGTTAGTCTTATTATATAGCAAGTAGTCTTTGCTCAGATACTCATTGCCCTTTATCAAACCTTTCTCCAGTGCTTGTCTTCGCAGTTCAGTACCAGGATATAGACTTAAGGAGAAAAACTGAGCGTAGAATGGTTTGGGTGTTTCCATGAGGGTTTGTACGGTATTAATCCTGTCTTTGTCAGTTTCGAAAGGATTGTCCAGAATAACATCATAGAAGGCGGCCAGTTCCTGATTTTTGATAACTTGCGCCGCCTTAATGAAGTCCTCTTTGCCGGATTGCCGTTGATAGATATCCTGGCATACATGATCGCTTCCGCTCTGCAGGCCGAGACTAATCCAGGAAAGTCCCGCTGATTTCATCGAGGCGAGTTTGTTCTCGGTAATGAATGTAGGAATGCTCCTGGCGATGAATGGGCGTTTGATTTCCTGCTTATACAAATAACAAAACCGTTCCATCTCTTCGTCGGACATCGACAAAAAGCAATCGTCCTGAAAATTAATGTATTCAATGAACGGGTATTGGGTGATCGCCATTTTCAATTCATCGATAACGCTTGCAAGTTTCCTGAATCTTATTTTTTTTGAATCGTACATCTTTGCCAATGCATTGTTGCAGCAATATGTGCAGGAGAATGGGCATCCTCTTGAACTCATGATCGAATAGGTTGTGCCTGAGTATCGGGCATATTTTCTGAAAGTTTTTGTGTCCAGAGCGGTTATTCTTCCTTTGTGAAGCACGTAACTGTTTTTTGGTATATGTTCACATACGGGAAGTACCGATAGATCAATTATGAGAGGATAAAGGGGGGGGTGAACGACCTGGCCGTTTTTTCGGAAAGCGAGGCTGTTGAGAGACTCCGGACTGGATTCGTTGGCAATTGCGTTGGCGAAATCCACAATGAAATTTTCTCCTTCGCCAATGCATATAAAGTCTGCATATTCTATACAAGTCTCCGGTGCTATCGTGGGATGAATACCTCCCCAGATAATGGGCATTGATGGGTAATGTGACTTCAAAATATTTGTCAATTGTCTGGCGCGATCATACTCAACAGACATCAGGCTTATGCCTATGAACAAAGGAGAAAGTTTATCTACTAGATTACAAATGGTGTTGGACGTTACGTCATTTTGGAACTTCGGTATAAAAAGTATATGTGAAGCAAAGCCATGATCGAGAAGTTGATAGTGGAGGCTTTTTAGGCCTATAACGTCCAAGTCTTCCTGTAGAGAAATCAGTAGAACCTTTCTGTTCATTTTCGGCAAGCCTTTATCTTATTTGATTCGACGCTTAATTGTTTAAATCAATGCTTTATTAAAATCAAATTATTATTCGGGAATATTGGGAAAACTTTATCGTATCGCACTGAGAATGTTGGTTTGCTCCGGCACGGGCAGGTCTCTGGGGCGTGACCGGAAATACCGTGTTTCAGCCTCCACAGGTGTTAGAAACTCCACTTTAGAAAATCCTGCGCGATATAGTTTTTCTTCGATTTCATCGGGTTCGAAATGACTCAGCCATGGTTCACCAAGATTCGTGACGCTCTGGGCAATTATTGAAGGAACGTCGCCCGGCGGCCGCACGAATGTCAACACTACCTCACTGCCTGCCGGAAACATGGCGACAGAGTGGAGCACGGCATCAATGGCGTCTTCTTTCAGATACATCATTACACCCAGCCAGGAGAAAAAAACCGGTTTGTCCATCGAAACGTTATATCTGCGCAGGCCTTCATGCAGCGATTCATGTTCAAAATTAATATCGGCAAACGAAACATTTCCCGGAATTGTAAGTTTCGCCGCGTCAATGTAGGAACGCTTCAGTGATTGCGTGCCCGAATGATCAACTTCGACAATCTTCAATTCTTCTGCCCATGAAGGCTGCCTCAGCGCGAATGTATCGAAACCGGCGCCAAGGATTATATATTGCCTGATTCCGCGCGAAAACGCGGCGGCAAGTCTGTCTTCCGTAAAACGTGAACGCAGAATTATCCTAGTACGCAATGCCAGAACTTCGGGAGTTTGATAATGATCTTTCGTATCTTGAATATTCTTTAATGCTTCAGGGCCAAGAAGCGGCAGTGCGACCGGGTCGTCGAAAAGCAGAGGCTTCGCTTCCAGCAACTGGTGTGCCGCCCGCATATACGCAGTTGCTAATGCTGTAAAGCTTGCTTTATTATCAGACATTCTTAAATTCCTGTTAGATCTTTTTACAGAACTTAATAAAACCAGCAATTATGTCATACCGGCGAAGGCCGGCAGTGTGCCCCTTAGGGTATATCCAGTATTTTTAAGCATTTTCTAGATTCCGGCCTTCGCCAGACGAACAGTGGAGTTTTGCAAAGATCTCCCTTAATGCATCCATGCCTGCAGTTCACCCAATGCGGTTGATTCTTTCAGATAGACTATATCATGCAAGAATGTCAAATGTTGTATTCGTGTTAACAGATTTCGCATGGTCTTTTTTTCAATTGCCTTTCCTGAAATCGATGCGTATGAGGAAACATACCCCCACATGTGCTGAATGGTATTCCTGAGATTTCCTTCAGCGGGCGGACAGCGCAGTAGCGATACCAGTTCCGGATAAATATCATCTATACCCTTGCCGGTTTTTCTCGATGCAACCCAACCGCCCAGGTATTTATATTCGGCATCGTCTCTGGCCATCACGGAATATTGATGCTGCGCCCATAACTGCTGTACGTCTTTAGGTAAAGGAATCCGTCCCTGTTCAATATTTTTATATTTTTCGGAAAGGAGTTTGAATTGTGCGGCTGGTATATCAACAAACACTTCCGGCCATTTCTGAGGTTGAGTTTTCAGCAATACGGGAGTTCTATCAACGTAACCCCTTAATGTCATTTCCGCCGCTAACAATTTATGGCGCTGGCTAAGCGCCCATCCGAAGCCCTGCCAGCGCAGCGTTTCGGGATGCCGGGAGTAACCTTTTTTGTTGTGCTTGATGATAGAAACAATCGCGTGCAGTTCACGGTGTTCACCGAGAAGGCTTTGCCGGTTTAAATAGCCCGGATTGACGTCCCATACTCTCACGTTAGTTTCCTTATGTCATTTCGAAGTCCCGCATGCGCGTGATCATACTTGGCGAAAAAATCTATGTCACTTCGACCAAAGGGAGAAGTCTTAATTTATTATCATCTATAAGATTCTGCATACCGAAACATCGAGATTCGGAATGACAGTTTTTGCTATTGTAACAAAGCCTCGACATCATCTTTGATTTAGGAATGGTATTACTTATAGAAGGTTTATACATTATAGTTTATTTTCTTGCAATGTGGTTCATGCTTTCTTTGAAGACCTCGGGCAATCTTCTTTCCACAGAATGGGCATGGCTCACAGCATGGCAGGGGATGAATAACATGTATTGGATCAATATGGCATGGACAAACACAATCTCCGATATACTTAGGCTTTAACTCTTTTTTTGTTAAACTTGGAATCAGATCTGATTTAATTTTATTCATGTCCATCGCTCTTATGACGTAGTGTAATTAATTTATGAAATACTTTAAAACAAATCCGTTGATTCAGGGTTTAATTATTTAAACCAATGTTTTATTAAAATCAAATATTTATTGTGAACATTAACTAACACCAGTTCTAAATTAAAGATGATATTGAGACGGCAGTGAAACTCGAGTTACAGTTACGCAGTAAACTGGAATTCGTTAGTTGAACTGTCCCGCTTCAGCGGGGCTAGGTAGAGCGCCTGGCATGCGCCGGGGATTTCTTTAATTTAGGACTGGTGTAGGAGACTTTTTGTTCTGACTACTTTAATCTTTTGTGATTCGTCAGCATCAGATTTCAGGACATGAGCGATAATATCGGCGGGCCGGGCCGAACCTTCCTGAATGTGCGGCACGGCAAAAATTATTTTTTTGCCGGCGATATCAAGAATCAGACTTTGCACGAAAGGACGAATATCTTTGATGACGGTTTTGCCTTTGGATATTTTTTGTATTTTGAATTCAGAAGCCTCCAGAAAATTCTTGATGTTTTCTTCCATGGCCTTCAGGCGTGAAGAATCGATAGTGTCGGGAAGGTACAGTTCGTATTCAAAGCCCTTTAACATTTGAGCGATAGCCTTTTCTTCGGCAGAAAGTTTGCTGATTTCTAAAATTTCAATGCCTTCAGGCAGGGCGGAATTTATTTCACTCTTTAGCAAATTCAAATCTGATAGATATTCCTGCGCGGTAATATCCGCGTATTCCTGCCTGCTTCCCATGCCCACGGCAGTGGCTGTGGCAAAGGATATCTTAGGATGCGGATGGTAGCCGAAAGAATAAGCAAGCGTGAGGCTGCTGCGGCGCAAAGCTCGCACTAAAGCTTGGGATAGTTCCAAATGCGATAAAAACCGGGAGTGTCCAATTTTGCTGAAAGTTAAACGATATTTTTTTTCTGCACCGATTGCAATATCAGGAACCGGTGACGATGGCTGAACTGTTTTGATTTCATCTTTTGCCGCAAAAATGTTTTTTGTTGTGGAGAAATCGCATACTCCGCAGTTTTGACAATCGGAAAACCGGCAATCATCTGTCGCTGTATGATTTTCCGATTTTTGTTTTTCTTCCAGCAGAAACTCACGGGTCACGCCGCAGTCAATATTATCCCACGGCAGTCGTTCGTCAATCTTTCGTTCACGGGTGAAATCTTCCGGTTTAATTCCCGCCTCCGTCATCGCTTCCTGCCAGAGGTCGAAACGCAGAATTTCAGTCCAGCCGTCAAAGCGGCAGCCTTTGCGAAAAGCAGCCTCCAGAAGGACGCCCGCACTTTCATTTCCACGTGAAAATATTCCCTCCAGTAAACTCATCTTTGCGTCATGCCATTTGACACTCAGGTTGCGGTTCTTGATTCGTTTACGGATAAAGTCCTGCCGTTCATAAGTTTCTTCCAGGGAAATCTGTCTTTGCCATTGAAAGGGCGTATGCGGTTTGGGAACGAAGGTGGAAAGGCTGATGGTGACCTGCCCGCGATTATTTGCGGCTCGCAGAGCTTCATATCCCAGATTGACAATACCTTCCCAATCTTCCCTGGTTTCATTGGGCAAACCGAGCATAAAGTAGAGTTTAATTGATTTCCAGCCGGCAGCGAATATTTTATCCACGGTGGAGAGTAAATCTTCGGAGGTGTTGCCCTTGTTGATAATCAGGCGCATTTTATCCGTTCCCGCTTCCGGCGCCAGCGTAAAACTGGTTTTCCGTGTTCGTTTGATTTCTTCCATTAATGTTGTGTTGAGAGATTCCACGCGCAATGAAGGAAGCGCCAGCGCTACGCGTCGGGAGTGATAGCGGTTCATCAGATTTTGTACCAGAGGCTCAATGCAACTGTAATCGCCGGAGCTCAAAGATAAAAGGGATATTTCTTCATGGCCTGTTTCTTGAAGCATCCTTTCGGCCATTTCCATCAGCAGGGAAGTGTTTCTTTCGCGGTAAGGACGCCAGAGCATTCCCGCCTGACAGAACCGGCAGCCGCGGGTGCAGCCGCGTGCTATTTCCAGTGTGATGCGGTCGTGAATTGTCTGCATCAGCGGAACAATGGGTCTTACCGGATGTTTCCATAAATTGAGATCAACGACGTTTCTTTTTTTAATGATTTGATCTTTCCCGTGAACAGCTGGAACGTAAATGCCGGGAACCGTCGCCAGCTCTTTTATCAGGTTATTTCGGGAAAGGGAGTTTTTCTTACCTGCGCGAATCGCAGACATGATTTCCCCTACGACTTCTTCTCCCTCGCCGATGACAAAGGCATCAATAAAATCAGCAAGCGGTGCCGGATTAAAACAGCATGGGCCTCCCGCGATTATCAGGGGATGTCCATCTTCGCGCTCTTTGCGGGCAAGCGGTAATCCTCCCAAATCCAGCATGTTCAGCATGTTGGTGTAAGAAAGTTCATACTGTAAGGAAAAACCGACAATATCAAAATCTGTCAGCGACTTCTGACTTTCCAGAGAGGTTAACGGAATATTGCCTTCGCGCAGTTGTTTTTCCCTATCCGGCCAGGGGGCAAAACAACGTTCTGCTGTCACGTAGAAAATTTCGTTGAGAATAGAATATAGAATCTGCAAACCGAGATGAGACATGCCGACTTCGTATGTATCAGGGAAAGCCAGCAAAAAGCGGACTTCCGGTTTATCTTTACGGACAGCGTTTACTTCTGTACCGATGTAACGGCTGGGTTTTTCAGCGCCAAGTAAAAGTTCATCGAAATTATTATTCATAATTTACCCCGTTAGAGACCCAAGACTTCGGCAGAAGCAGAATTCTTTTAACATATATTAATTTAAATGCATCCATCTAAAATTTTAAAGTACCCGTTGCTCTAACGGGGTTTATTTCCCAGTTTATAATCAAGCCGTCAAACTATTCTTCTGAATCGGAGTAAATATGAGGGTGATATTTGTAAGGATTCTTTTTGATATCTTTAAGTATGGACATCGCCATCTTTTTGGGAAAATTGACGGCGGCAAGATACTCCAGAGAATTACTTTTGAATGTGTTGATTAAATCATCGCGAACAGAATCTTCGTTTTCCTTAGGCACAAAAGACCGCTCCAGTTTATGTTCGTAGGCAAGTTCATCGCCCATGGTATTTTTTACCTGGACGTAATCCTGAGCGTCCGTGAAATAAGATTCTTTCAGATAAATTTTCGTTTGAAAAGAAATTTCCACCTTAACCGTGTCGGCGGCTATGGTGCGTGATAAATCAAAAATCTTTAAATTCAATCCATTGGCTAATTTTATTTCTTCAATTAATTTCATTTGTGTCCAGTTTCTAGTTGTTTTATTTAAGAAGGTTGTCCTTATATCAAGTCGCATGTAATCTGCCGCCTGACAGGCGTCAATTCCCGTTAAAGGTAAAGCCTGTTTTTTATTGCGCTCCTTTCAGTTGCGCTTCCGATCAAATGATAATGCGGCTTGGTATTAACATTTTTAAGCTTGACCTGCAACTCTAATCCTTTTATACATAACACGTTGTAAAAATCAACGAAGGTGAAACTGTTTTATGAGCGATGTCAATGCCATTTTACTTTTGTCTTGCGCCGACAGCAAGGGGATTGTCGCCAAAATTTCCGATTTTATTTTTCGTCGCAATGGCAATATTGTCCATGCCGATCAATATACATCCAAAACAGACAAACTTTTCTTTATGCGGATCGAATGGGAACTCAACGGATTCGCTCTTGGCCGTGATGAAATTTCTGCTGCTTTTGCGCCTTTGGCTAGACAATTTAAAATGAAATGGGATTTGCATTTTACGGATTATATGCCGCGGACGGCGATTTTTGTCTCTAAACATCTCCATTGCCTGCATGATCTTATTTTGCGCCGGCATATGGGAGAGTTGGCGTCTGACGTTGAAGCGGTAATCAGTAATCATACAGATGCCCGCGATCTGGTGGAACAATTCGGACTGAAATTTTTCCATTTCCCCATCACGGATAAGAACAAGAAAAAACAGGAAGCTAAAGAATTGAAGCTGATGAGGGAGATGAATATTGATCTGGTTGTTTTAGCGCGTTACATGCAGGTTCTCAGCGGAAATTTCCTTAAATATTATCCTAATAAGATAATCAATATTCATCATTCATTTTTGCCTGCGTTTGCCGGAGGCAATCCTTATCAGCAGGCCTATAACCGAGGTGTGAAAATTATCGGAGCAACCGGCCATTATGTGACGGCGCAACTGGACGAAGGACCCATTATCGCTCAGGACGTGATCAAGATCAGTCACCGTGACGCTGTTGATGCTATTCAGAGAAAGAGTAAGGATTTGGAAAGAATTGTGCTGGCGCGTGCTTTGCGTTTGCATCTGGAAAATAGAATACTGGTTTATGGATCAAAAACTATTGTGTTTGAGTGATTCCGGTTCACCTTGCAAGATACCAGGTAAATAAAAAATGTCTGATTCAAAATTTATCATCCTTTGCCAACCGGATGAATGCAAATCCTGTGGCGCCTGCTGCGGCCTGTATAATTATGTGGACAGTTCCCGCTCGTCTCTTGAGCAGCGGTTGCGTTTGCGGACCAAGCGTTTCCAAAAACTTGTAAAAAATCCGGGCGATGTTGCGCTATACGCCCAAGAAACATTTGCTGCCGAAGATTTTAAAAAGAGATATGAAGTAATTTATTGCTGCGAATACCTTGGTTTTCTCGACAACGAAGAAAAAAAAGTGGGCTGTCTTTTACATCCGGAGCAAAATTCCGGCATCGATTTACGAGCCTGTTCGTTTTACGGACAGGAACTTTGCGCCGGTCATTTTTGTCCCAGCCATCATTTTATTCCGCAGTCTCAATCTAAAATCCTGATAAAAATAATTGATGATTGGTACCTTTACGGTCTCGTTGTGACCGATATTGATCTGGTTACCCAGTATTTTCGTTTAATTGCCGATAGAATCGGCGGGGAACTTAAACCGGAAGAATTCGATAATGTATCTTTAAAAGATATTGCGCTGGAATATTTTAACTGGAAACTTACCTGGCCGTTTCGGTCGCTGGAAACAAACCGGTTAGGTAAATATTATTTTGACGGATCGCAATACATGATCAGCTATATTGACTACGCAAAGTTTGGCCGGGAAGTATCGCCGCTTAATGCTATTTTTTTGAGTCTGTCTTCCTCATTTAAAAATAATGAGGAAATTGATGAGGCGGAAATGATGATCTGGTCGAATATTGAAAATTTCATTTCCACGTATAAGAGAGAAGGGTAATTTTATATTGACATACCGCGATAACTTTAGCTAGTGTAAGCCCAATCCTTTATCAATTGATGTTTATTTAAGGGGATTCAATGAATCAAATATCAAAACAAATTCTTTTCTCCCGTGATGAAATTCAAAAACGGGTAAGAGAAATAGCTTCTCAAATATCACAAGATTACGCCGGACGTGAATTAGTCGTGATCGGTATTCTTAAGGGCGCGTTCGTTTTTATGGCTGATTTAGTTCGGGAGATCAGCGTTCCTTGTAAGGTCGATTTTGTCAGAGTAGCGAGTTATGGCGCAGGTTCTGAAAGTTCAGGTAAAGTAGTGATGACAAAAGATATTGAAACTTCAATTAAAGGCCGGGATATTTTGATTGTCGAAGACATTGTTGACAGTGGTCTAACGCTGCAATATCTTGTTAATTGGCTTAAAGAAAGAAGTCCTCATTCGCTGAAAATTTGCGTTTTCTTAGATAAGCGAAAGAGAAGAAAAGTATCCTTTGAAGCTGACTATGTCGGTTTCACCATTGATGACGGATTTGTGGTAGGTTATGGATTGGATTTCGATGAACAGTTCCGTTTTTTCCCTGACGTTTATATAATTGAGCAGTGAACAAGAGGAGAGGGAATGATAATTCAGTGTAGGCAATGCCGGACAAAATTTAGATTTGATGATAATTTGATGCATGGCACCGGTGTGTGGCTCCGGTGCAGCCGCTGTGGACATGTTTATTTTCAGGAAAATGCTCTAATGAAGCCGGAGAAAGATTTACCGTCAGAACCGGTTAAATCTGCGGAAGAGTCCAAATCGGCCAAAAAGGGCGATGATTTATCAATGGAATCCCAACACTTTGTCTATCGGGATGCAAACGGCGTGCATTCTCTTGATAAAGCCATGAGAACAAAAAAAGAATTAGATGAAGAAATAAATTTGGATATAGAAAAAAGACCGGAAGAAAGCATCAGCATAAAAAATGAAGAAGTTAAACCAAGAGAAGTATTATCTTCAACAAGTTCCGGAAAAAACTGGAAATTAGCCGTTGGGTCTATTTTTGTTATCCTGATAATTTCCGCCGCAATATTCTTTGTCTTTCCGCAATCCGGTGAACAGATTATTAACAATGTTTTAGTATATATCGGCCTTTCAGAGCCGACTCGTCCGGAAATTGCTGTTCCACAGATGGTAAGACTTCAGGACGTACGGCATAGAGTGGTAAACAATTATATTTTAGGACCGATCGGTGTTGTAGAAGGAACTGCTGTAAATAGGGCGGAATATCCTATTTCGCGGATATTGATAAAGGGCGATATCCTTGACGCTTATTCTGTGGTTTTAGGCGAACATACCAGTTATGCGGGCAATATAATGACTGATGAGGAGCTTACAAATTTATCAGAAGAGGAAATTTTATTAAAACTTTCCCGCCAGGAGGGTCTTAATAATTCTAACGATAAAATTATGCCCAACGGACAGATACCTTTCATGGTTGTTTTTACTCACGAGCCGGCAGGAGTAATTAAGTCAACGGTTGTGACGGTGGGTGCGGAACGCCTCCTCTCAGAGTAGACCAATGCGATTGTACTTCCCACTTTACAAGTGGCAAGTGCCGGCAAGGAAGGAATTTCTTGCTGTTTATGCGCTCCCTACGGGATGCGTGCTTCCGGTCTTCGGTTAACTTTATTGGCACAGCCTGCCCCGGCGCAGGCCGGGGGCGTTGGCTTCCTCAACGTATGTATGTCTCGTTGCCTCCTCCTAGCTGCCTCGTTATCCTTTGACCGTGTGTGCAACCGAAGGGAGCACAATGAAAATTGACCTATACCTTAGCGGGAATTGACGCCAGTAGGCGGCAATTTCAAATCGAATGGTATATAAATTAAATTATTTTAACATGAGGGGTAAATAATTGAGATACGAAGGAAATATATTCCGGCCGTTTAGCGAAGCCAACAGTTATCTTCTGCAATGTACTATCGGCTGTTCCCATAATCAATGCACTTTCTGTGGCATGTACAAAGACAAAAAATACAGAAAGCGAAGTCTTCCCGAAATTACGGAAGACATCGCCATGGCCAAAGATTCCTATGGCAATTTGGAAAAAGTTTTTCTTTGTGATGGCGATGCGATTGCTCTGGAAACGGATACTCTTCTGGCAATACTTAAAAAACTTTATCAAACATTCCCATCCCTGCGCCATGTGGGAAGCTACGTCGGACCACAAAGCACCTTGTCCAAATCCATAGAAGAATTAAATGCACTTCGAAATGCCGGTCTGACCAAGGCTTATCTTGGCGTGGAAACTGGTGATGACGAACTTCTGATGAAAGTGAAAAAAGGAGTTGATTCTGACCAGATGCTTAAGGCCGGACAAAATCTGGTCGCGGCCGGAATTAATCTCTCCGCCATGGTACTCCTGGGGCTGGCAGGGAAGGGCGAGGTTTCACGACGGCACGCCCTGGCTACGGCAAAAATATGCAATGAAATGAAACCGCAGTATCTGGCGGCGCTTACGGTGACACCTGTTCCCGGAACTGTATTATATAGTCAGTTAGAACGGGGTAAGTTTAAATTACTGGATCCCTTTGAAACTCTGGAAGAGATGAAACAGATATTTGAGAACATTACCGCCGATAATATGAAGTTTATCGGCACTCATGCCTCCAACTACCTTCCTGTTACCGGTACGCTTCAGAAAGACAAACAAAAAATGATAGCTTTGGTTGACGCTGTTTTGGAAAACAGGGATGAGAATATGCTCCGCCCTGATCATCTAAGGGGGCTGTAATACCAAACCTCGTTCTTCGGCTAACTTTGTTGGTCCCGATTTATCGGGATTGTCGGCATCTTGCCCGGCGTATGCCGGGTCCTCAACGTATGCATAATATGCCTCGTCGCCTCCTCCTAGCCGCCTCGTTATCCTTTGAACGCAATTTGGTATTAAAATAGCTTATAATTGAGAGGCACCTTTTTTCTTCTAAAATGAGTGCAAAGAATATTTATTAAAAAAATGTCTGAAAAAAAGATTGCAGTGATGGGCGGCGAAAATACGGGAAAAAATTTGTTGCAGTGGGAAGAACTCCGCCATGAAGGTCGTTGCGTAGTTACCGGATGCGATGTCCTGCAAGAATGGATGCTTCCATGGTGGTATTCCATTCTCCGGCGCCACAGTCAATTGCCGGTGGTGTTTGTCGACATGGGTATGAGCCGGAAGGGGCGTGCCTGGTGCGGCGAGCGGGGCGAGATCGTATATCCCGGGATTCGATTAAATTTCGCCGAACTGTTCAAGCCCATAGGATTGATCCGCAGTTCCTATGCCGAAAGTATGTGGCTTGATCCGGACTGTGAAGTACTCAAATCGCTGGAAGCAGCGTTCGATGAAACATCGGCAGAGATTGGTGTGGCGCGAGACGTACCGGGCGCTTTCGATCCCATACAGTCTGGCGTGCTGGTGGTACGTCACGGTTCTGCGACGGTGTTGGAGTGGGCGGAACTGTGCAGGAACTGGAGTTGGCTGGATCGCCGCAATATACCTATCTCACACTACGACCAGTCTATTCTTGCTTACCTGTGGCGCCGGAATCCCGGTGCTTTCACCTTGCTACGTGATGAGTGGAATTGGGTTCGGCAAAAAGGACCATCGCCGGTGGCGGCGGTGTACCACTGGTGGGGTATGGCGGGTAAGGAAGAGATCCGGAAACGCATTGCCGCGAGACCGGCAGGCGATTCCTGGAGGGCTCTGGAAGAGGGATTTTTTTCTGTTTTTAGACGCGGCTTATCAAAGGTCCAGAGGAAATTATTTCATTTAAAAATTGCCATACGGAACAAGGCGTCCAATTGGAATTTATAATGTATATTAATACATAAGAATACAAAGAGAAGCAAATAATCGACTTCTTCGTATATTATTTTTCCCCACTTCCGACAAGGCGTATTCGGGGCATTTTACTGAATACGGTATGAAATGTGCAATGTTTTGAAAACATATTTTTTGTTCAGACAAAAATCCGCTTCCTTTCCGACCAGTTGTTTTTTTTATTTTTCAAATTCATATAATATTTCAATCGTAAATAACTAAAAACTGCTGAACTCTAACTTAACTTATGGTACAATCATCCAAAGTAGGTCAAACATTTTCAAGAGAATAATTCACATGAAAAAAAACATATCATCTTTGAAAGATATACTAAAAGCGGCCCAACAGGGAAACGCAATTGCCCAGAACAATCTGGGTGTGATGTACCTGAACGGAAAAGGTGTTCCTCAGGACGATGATGAGGCTGCAAGATGGTTTCTTAATGCCGCAGAACAAGGATACGCAAAGGCCCTGTTCAATATGGGCTGGATGTATCAGGAAGGCAGGGGCGTTCCACAGGACGATGCCGAGGCCGCAAGATGGTTTCTTAAGGCAGCCCGGCAGGGATACGCAGATGCACAATTCAATCTGGGCTTGATGTGCCATAATGGTGAAGGTGTCCCACAGGACGATACCGAGGCCGCAAGGTGGTTCTTGGAAGCTGCTGAACAAGGACTTGCAAATGCCCAGTTCAATCTGGGTGAAATGTATCAAGATGGTATAGGTGTTCCACGGGACGATGCCGAAGCTGTAAAGTGGTATCGTAAGGCGGCCCGGCAGGGATATGCCGATGCCCAGACCATACTGGACAAGATGCACAAAGAAGACAAAGGCGTTCCGCAGGAAGATGCCGAACCTGTAAAACCATATTTTAAAGCGGATCATCAGGCAGATACAGAGAATCAAGTTAAGATTAGCGAAGTGCACATAAACGGTTTAGGTATTTCGCAGGAGAATGCCGATTCGGTAAACGTCAATCTTATAGCAGCCCGGCAGGGAGATGCTGAGGCTCAGTTCAATCTGGGATTGTTGTATCATGCTGAGGCGATAAAGTGGTATCGTAAGGCAGCTGAACAAGGACATGAAAAGGCACAGTTAAACCTGGATAAGATACAAAAAGAAGACAAAGTCGTTCCGCGGAAAGATGCGGATGTTGCAGAGTCGAATCTTCCGGTGGCTGCGCAGACGGAGATTGAAACCCAACTTGAGATTAGCGAAGTGCCTTGAGATTAGCGAAGTGCATGTTGACAGTTTATGTGTTCCACAGGAGGATGCGGATGTTGTAAAGTCGAATCTTCCAGAGGCAGGGCAGACGGATACTGAGGCTCAAGTTGAGATGGGCGACGTGAGTATAGACGATAAAGGTGCTCAACAGAGCTATGCAAAGGTCGCAAAAGGATTTCTTAAGGCTGCTTTAAAAGGAATGGTAGAGGCACCGTCCAATTTGCTTAAGGTATACAAGGAACATAAAGACGTTCCTCAAGATGATGTCAAAGCTCAAGTGGCGCTGGGTGGTGTTGACCCAGACTGGTCGGTCGTCCCACAGGAAGATGCGGTGGTTGATAAGTCGAATCTTACGGCGGCCCAGCAGGTGGATACTGACACTCAGGTTGAAATTAACAGAGTGCATGTTAACGATTTAAGTGTTGCGCCGCAAGATGCCGAGGATGTAAAGCCGTGTTTCACAGTGGCCCAACAGGAAGATGCCGATGCCCAGTTCAATCTGGGTTTGATGTACCATAAAGGTGAAGGTGTACCGCAGGACGATGCTGAGGCCATAAAGTGGTATGGTAAAGCCGCCCGGCAGGGACACGCAGAAGCCCAGTATAATCTGGGTTTGAAATACTTCTTTGGTGAAGGTGTTGCACAGGACTTTGCTGAAGCTGTGAAGTGGTATCTTAAAGCGGCCGAGCAAGGACACGCAGAAGCCCAGTATAATCTGGGCGGTATATATCAGGAAGGTATAGTTGTGCCACAGGACTATTCTCAGGCTCTAAATTGGTATATTGAGGCGGCCCAACAAGGACATGAAAAGGCCAAAGTTGACCTGGATATTATGTACAGAGAAGGTAAAGGAATTCCGCAGGAAGATGCCGATGCTACGAAGTGGTATATTAAAGCGGCCCAACAGGGAATTGCCGATGCACAGTATAATCTGGGAGTGATGTACCGAAAGGGCCAAGGCATTCCACGAGACGATACCGAGGCTGCAAGATGGTTTTTAGAAGCGGCCCAACAGGGAATTGCCGATGCTCAGTTTAATCTGGGTTTGATGTACCATAACGGTGAAGGCGTCCCGCAGGACGATGCTGAGGCCGTAAAGTGGTATAGTAAGGCAGCCCGGCAGGGACATGCAGAATCCCAGTATAATCTGGGTTTGAAATACTTCTTTGGTGAAGGTGTTGCACAGGACTTTGCTGAAGCGGTGAAGTGGTATCTTAAGGCGGCCGAACAAGGAAACGCAGATGCCCAATTTAATCTGGGCGGTATATATCAGGAAGGTATAGTTATGCCACAGGACTATTCTCAGGCTCTAAGTTGGTATATCAAGGCGGCGGAACAAGGACATGAGAAGGCCACGGTTAACCTGGATATTATGTACAGAGAAGGTAAAAGAGTTCCACCGAAAGATAATAAGGATAGTAAGGATAGTAAGGATACTAAGGATACTAAGGATAATGAGGATACTAAGGATATAATATGGCATGGTTGAGTAAGGAATTGCTGAGGGAAAGTTCAATCTGTAATAGACACTATTCATACCCGATAACAAACATCGATACCACACCACATTATTTTGCGGCCGGTATTGCATTGACATAAAAGATGCTTCTTTATATATTTAGATCATGAAAAAAGAATTTCTTATCAAAAAACGTAAGACCAAGCTGGTAATAACCATGGGGCCGGCCTTGCAAGACGAGGGATCCCTTCGGGAAGCCCTGAAACTCGCTGACGCGGTTCGTCTTAACGCCAGCCACAGCAAGCCTGAGGAACGAACGCCGGTCCTTAAACTTATAAGGAAAATTTCGGATGAGCTGGGACGAATAATCCCCGTTTTTCTGGATCTCCAGGGGCCCAAGTGGCGGATAGGTTTATTGGAAGTGCCGGTAATCATGGAGAAGGACAGTATCGGCGTCCTCTACGCAGCCGGTACGCCCGCGCCCAATGGTTATCAGTGGGCGGCGCCTCTGCCACACCCGGAATTGTTCACGGGAGCTAAGATCGGCCAGATATGGGTGCTGGACGATGGCGCATTAAAACTTGAAGTCGTGGAAACAAGCAATCAACAGATCCTGTTGAAAGTTTTGGTTGGCGGTCTGCTGAAAGCACGCAAGGGCGTCCATCCTATTGGACTGGATGTAGCCTTCGATCCCCTGACTCCCAAGGACCTTGAAGACGTCCGCTGGGGTGTGGATAAGGGCGTGGATCTCTTCGCTCAAAGTTTTGTGCGCCGTGCTTCCGACGTGGAGGCGCTTAGTCTGCATATCAGGGAACTTGGCGGACCCCAGACCATTATCGCCAAGATCGAGCATCCCCAGGCCTTGGACAATCTGGAAGGGATTTTGCACGTGAGCTGGGGTGTCATGGTGGCGCGGGGAGATCTGGGAGTGGAATTCGGCGTGGAGAAAGTGCCAGCGCTCCAGAAGCAAATTATCCGGAAGGCGCGCCAGGCCTTGAAACCTGTAATCACCGCTACCCAGATGCTGGAGAGCATGATCGAGAATCCACAACCCACCCGAGCCGAGGCGAGCGACGTTGCCAATGCTATCTGGGACGGTACCGACGCCGTGATGCTTTCCGCCGAAAGTGCCGTGGGTAAGCATCCCCTTGAAGCCGTGCACTACCTGGATAGCATTGCCGCTGACGCTGATGCGCACTACAAACCCCGCATCGGCTTATTGGCTGATACCCTGGAGGAGGATCTCTCCGGTCGCACGGATGTATCCGTTGCCTTCGCAGCCTGCCGCACTGCGGAGGAGATTGGCGCCAAGCTTATCGTAGTCTTCACCGAAGGCGGCGGCAGTGCCCGCCTGGTCTCCCGGCTGGCAGCGGATATTCCCGTTATCGGCGCCACCACGGACATCGTAAACGCCCGGCGCATGGGTCTTCTGCGGGGCGTGGAGAGCCTGCTTATCCCCAGGGCGAAACATCTCTCGGAAATGCTGGCATCCATCCAGCCGCTCCTGAAAACCATGAAGGGGCTTGAGTCCGGTGATCGTGTCGTCATGACGCTCGGCCACCCGCTGTGGACTAAGGGAACAACGAACATGATGAGAGTGGAAACGTACTAACCTGTGCATTTTTCTTATTTACCCAATTTAAACAACATTTCAATCGGTAATAAACACTATTCACACCCGACAACAAACATCGACATCAAACCACACATTTTACGGCCATTATTTTCTTTGACATTAAAAGAACTTATTTGTATATTTTATCATACAGAAGATGTGACTCATTTTCCCTTTCTCCATGATTAAAGACCATTCTGTGGTTGTAGCAGTTATTGGTTAACATTCAACCTGTCAGATCACTTCAACATACAGGAATCCACTATATGAAGGATAAATCGCTTCGGGTATTAATGGTTGAAGATTCGAAGGATGATGAATTTCTTATAATCCGTGAACTTAAAAAAGGTGGCTACGATCCGGTGTATGAAAGAATTGAAACCGCTTCGGCCATGAAAAAAGCCCTCCAAGATAAGCAATGGGATATAATTCTTTGCGATTATAAGATGCCGCAATTCGATGCTCCCTCAGCCATAGTCTTGTTAAAAGAAGCAAATATCGACATCCCTCTCATTATTGTATCCGGAACTATTGGCGAAGACGTGGCCGTAGAGTGTATGCGTTTAGGTGCCCAGGATTACATCATGAAGGGTAAATTGTCCCGTCTCTGTCCGGCCATAGCCAGGGAACGAGAAGAATCAAAAGTTAGAAATAATCAAAAGCGGGCGGAGGATGCTAAAAGAGAAAGCGAGAAAAAATATCGTGATCTGTATGATTTTCTGCCAATTCCGGTCTTTGAGATGGATTTTAAATCCAATATTACTTCTGCCAATCGTGCTATTTATGAAATGTTTGGAGGTACAGAAAAGGATCTAGAGAAAGGTTTTAAAGGATGGCAGCTACTTAGAAATGGCGCCATTAATAAATCGAGCAATAATATTCAAAGGCTGTTAAATGGGGAGAAAGTAATCAGTACAGAGTATTCTTTAAAGAAGTTAGATGGATCTGAATTTCCTGCCATTGTAATCTCAAGTTTAATTTACGCTCATGACAAACCTGTGGGTGTCCGAGGAGCAATCGTAGACATTACCGAGCTTAAGCGATCGGAAGAATTGTTAAAACAAAGCGAAGAAAAATACCGTCTTCTGGCAGACCACATGAAGGACCAGGTGTGGCTTATGGATCTTGACTTAAAATGGACATATATAAGCCCATCTATGGAGAAGTTACTGGGATATAACCTGGATGAGCTTATACAGCTCCCGTTAGATAAACTTCTCACCGCAGCATCTTTAAAGAAAGCTATGGAACATTTTTCAATCCAACTGTCCAAAGCGCTTCCGATTTCTCCACCATCATCCTCAAGGCGTTTAGTGGAACTGGAATTTATCTGTAAAAACGGTCAAACTTTATGGGGGGAATGCTCATTTAGTTTCATCCGGGATGAAAACGGGAAGCCTTTATCTATACTAGGCGAAGGCGAGGACATAACCGAGCGTAGACAGGCGGAGGAAAAATTACGCTATGAGGAACATCGGTTCCGAACTTTAGCCGAACAGTCTTCGGATATCATTGTTATCGTGAATAGGGAAGGGATTATCACCTATGAGAATCAGGCGATTGAAAGGGCTTTGGGATTTAAGGCTGAGGAAAGAATTGGAAGCAACTTATTTGATCTTATCCACACGGATGATTTGAATTTATTAGTTGATGCATACGAAAAACTAGCCAATGATAAAAACGCCTCTGCTCAACAATATGAAGTACGTCTTCATCATAAGGATGGCAGTTGGCGTACGTTTGAAGTTGCCGGAAGCAATCTGGTAAACGATACAGTTATTGAGGGTGTAATCATTAATCTCCATGATGTTACTGAACGAAAACAGGCGGAGGCAAAACTTAAACAAACTCTTGAAAGTCTCAAGAAAGCGGTTGGTACGACTATCCAGGTTTTAGTTTCAGCTTTGGAATCCAGAGATCCCTATACGGCGGGTCATCAGTCCCGGGTTGCTCATCTGGCCTGTGCCATCGGCACGGAGATGGGATTAGATCAGGATAAAATTGATGGAATCCGCATGGCCGGTGTCGTCCATGACATCGGGAAATTGTCCATCCCGGCGGAGATACTGACAAAACCTAGTAAATTAACAGACATAGAATTTTTACTGATCAAACAACACTCTCAGACTGGATACGAAATGCTGAAGGATGTGGAATCTCCCTGGCCGCTGGCGCAAATTGTTTATCAACATCATGAACGAATTAATGGTTCCGGCTATCCCCATAATCTAAAAGGGGATGAAATTATACTGGAGGCGCGGATTATGGCCGTTGCCGATGTCGTGGAAGCCATGGCTTCTCATCGTCCCTATCGAGCTTCTTTGGGTATTGGTGTTGCCCTTGAAGAGATCAACAAAAATAAGGGAATTCTTTATGATGAAGTTGTCGCAGATACTTGCCTGAAATTATTTACAGAAAAAGGCTATAAGCTTCCATGAGATAGAGCAACAAATTCCGTAGAGGAAATATTTTTTAATTGCCGTTGTAATGGTCTTTTATATTTTCCTCACCTGGTTTATACACACTGATTCCCTCATCCATGAACGACTGTTCGATTAACTTAAGCTCCGCGTCGCCAGGAACGCGTATGTCAGACATTGACGGGAGCCCCAGCCATTTGCGTTTGCTAACTCCCATAGGATGATAGGGCACTATAGTCAGAAAAGATAGTCCCAGCTCGCGAAGAAAACCGGCCCAACCTTTTATGTTATCGTTTCCGTCAGTCATTCCCGGAACAATAGGAAGGCGCGGCCATACAAAAGGGCCAATTTTTTTGTTCCAATCATCCACAAGATGTTTCAGGTTATTCTTAATCTCTATGTTTCCCGCACCGCATAACCGCCGGTGCTTTGCGTCATCAAAAACTTTTATATCAAAAAGCACCAGCTGCAGATCCTGCAAAAGTGGTCTTAGTTTCTCCAGATTGAATAATCCACAAGTCTCCAGAGCAACATCAATTCCTTCGGAGTGCAGAGCCTTGGCCAATCTGCCGGTAAATTCCGGATAGAGTGTCGGCTCGCCGCCGGTGAAAGTTACGCCGCCTCCGGATGTCTTAAATAGTGAAAACTCTGGACGCAATTCTTCCATGATGTTTTCCACAGACCGCAAGACACCTAAGCGCGTCATGGCGCCGGAGGGGCAATTGTCGGTGCAGGTAAAGCAGTAACGGCAAAATCGAGCATTTCTTTTTCCAATTTTCGAAAAAGCATGCTCGGGACATTTTTCTACACACCTGCCGCAGTTTATACAAAGATGAGCTTTGAAGGCAATTTCAGGTTCCAGCTTCCAGGATTCGATGTTCTGGCACCAGGGACAGCGCAAGGGGCAACCCTTGAAAAAAACCAGGCTTCTAATGCCGGGACCATCATGAAGACAGAAATGCTGGACGGAAAAGATGAATGGCTCAACCGATCCCATGTGTCGTCCGCTCGATGATTTCGTCCTGTACATCTGGCTGCAGATCATTGAAGTAAGCGCAATAACCAGCCACTCTCACGACAATTCCCGGATATGAAGAAGGATCCTTCTTTGCTGCTTTCAGCGTTTCGGGATCGAGTATATTAACTTGTACCTGCATACCTTCCTGGGCGAAATAATTTTTGAAAAGGTTCACCAGGGCTTTACGTCCCTTCTCTCCCTGCACTACTTGTTTGTCGAACTTCAGATTCAGAGCATAACAGTTCATCCATTTTCTGCTGTCCAGAGAGGCAGCCGAACGCAGAACAGCAGTGGGACCAAGACGGTCTGAACCGTCTATCGGAGCAAGGCCATTCGAGAGACGCGTGCCGCTTTTCCGTCCGTTGGGCAGGGCACCGGTTACCTTACCGAAACCGACGTGGCAGGTCATGGAATAAAATCCCGGTACATACTGTCCGCCACGCGTGTTCTTATGTGCCCACAGAGCATAGGAAAAAGCATCGGCAGCAAGCTGGGTCATGTGGTCTGCATCTGGATTTCCGTTTCCGTAACGGGGGTATTTATTGGCAAGTTCGACTCTTAAGTCTTCCCGGCCGCGGAAATTGTCTCGAAGAATTTGGACAAACTCTTCCAGGCTAAAGCGCTTCTCCTCAAAGACAACCTTATTCAGGATATAGAGGGAATCGCCCACATCGGCCAGACCTGCCGCCTGCACAGAGGTGTAATCATAAAGGCCGCCTCCCCAGGTCACGTCCATTCCCTTGTCCATGCAGCCCTGGGTAAGGATTGAATTAACCGGTGTTGTCCGGAAATTCCGATAAACTTCCTCTAACCAGCTGATTACCTTTACCATGTCGTCAATTCCATTGCGAACCTGAGTCCGGAAGGCCGTCAGGACGTCTTCAAATGTTTTTAGTGCGGAAACCTGCGGCGTGGGGGCACCAAAGCGGCGCGGGCCTTCTAACCTCGCCCTACCGTGAAACCTTCCACCTTCATTCAAAGCCAGTTCCAGACACAATGGCAGGTTGAAGAGTGCTGCATCTGACGAGTTGTACGTGCGGCCCTGACTGGCCATTTCCACACAACCAATGACAGCATAATCCCGGGCGTGGGCTTTGGTCATGCCTGCTCCCTCCAGCGCTCTTACGACGGCCGTGTCTCCGAAGAAAGAAGGTCGGCTGGTGCCCTTTTGGAGCAGTTCGACACTTTTGTGGAAAAACCAATCCGGGGTTCCGGGGTGGATACGAACATGAACAGCGGGCTCACGGGTCAGTACCTGTGCGTAGGCGTTCAGAATGAGGCCGGATAGTTCATTGGTTACGTCATTACCCTCGGCATCAGTGCCTCCCAGAGTAAAAGCCTGGGCAACTCCGTTTCCGCTAAAGAACTTGTCGACTCGTTCGGAATAGAGCGGTATTGTCTCACAGGTTTTCAGACAGAAGCTGGCTGTTATCTCTATTGCCTTTTCGAGAGTCAACCTGCCTTGCGCGATATCGTTGCGATATAGAGGTAAAAGTATTTGATCAAGCCGCCCGAAGGAGAGACCTTGTTCGAAGTCCTCCAGATTCAAAGCCACGTGAACAAGCCAAACGGCCTGCAATCCCTCCGAGTAGGTCCGGGCCGGTTCAAAGGGAACCCGGCGGCAGGACATAGCCGAGTCCAGAAGCTCGGCCTTTCTGCTTTCAGTTACCTCCGGCTGCGAGGCCATTTTTTCCGCCTCGTCTGCCAGATTTTCGGCCATCTTTTTGATGCCATCGATAGTAATAATCACAGAACGGAAAAATGCCCTTTGGTCTGCGTCCAAAGGAGACCCGTTGGCAAGTTTTCCCTCCTCCAGTCTCTTTTTGGCTTCTTCAAAGGGATGGCGCAATCCTTCATGGACAACCATCCGGTAGTTACCTACCTGATGACCGATGCCTGCCTCCTCTGTTATGAAATAACGCTTAGCCCGGAAGAAATCCAGAAAGTGAGATAAGCGGGCAGGTTTAAGGAGAGTCTTCCCTCCTACGCTTTTGAAGGCGTTTTGAAGTCCGATGCGCAGAAGTTCCGCCTTTTCCATACCGGTCAGCGTTAAAGGAATAGTTCTCTTTTTCAGATGGGTGATATCCTCCAGGATATTGATTGATCCACCCTCAATGTAGTAATTGGCGGCAATGCGTTTGGAAGTCATATTGCCGATAATTAGTTCGCCATCGTAAATGCGGGGTTTACGTTTAGAAAAAATATATTGCAGAGCGAGGGAGCGATGGACAAGGGGATGCTCTGTCTTGGCGCTTAGGCGACCTTCCTTGGAATTCCAAAATTCCTCCAAAAGCTTCGGCCTTTCCAGACAGATTGAATATGGTGTGGACAGAAGTTCAGTCTTGATAGCGGTTATGCGGGAAGTAGGGGCGATAAAACCTTCTCCCTGGATTAAAGCCTCCGAAGTCGTGGACGGCATGACTTGCTGTAATGTAGACATGAGACCATACCTCCTCTTTTGATAGGGTATCGTTCTCGATGAATCGAAGTATAGAAGGGCTGTTTTTGCTTGTCAATTGATATTATTAAAATTAAATATATGTAATCCGTGAAGCTTATTTTTATATAGCATTGACATAAAAGACAGTTCTTTCTATACTACTTCCGATAATGAATAATCGTATGGGGGTGTACCATGAGTAATTATAAAGTAGTTACTCTTAATTATAGATGTTGGATATTGATATATATTGCTCTTGCTTTGTTTGCACAAGTGTCAATTTCATATGGCGCCGGTCGATTGCTGGTTTGGCCCAAAAAAGAGGGGATAACGCAAACAACCTCCAGTGCATCCCTCAAATCATATGAAGTCCGGAAAGGCCAGATTGTTCTTACCAGAGATATTCTGCCAAAACGTGTTTCAGCAGAGGAACATCAGACCGGCCATCCTCCTTCAAAAGGGGATAGCGTATCGCTCAATTTATTCCCTGATGTTACTCATGAAGTAAAAGTTAATTCTGTTAAACGTTATAAAGATGGAACGATGATAATCAGCGGAAAACTCAAGGATCATAAAAACTCAACAGTTGTTATGACCATGGGTAATGAAGGATTTCTTATGACCATTCAGGATATGAATCGGGCTATGCTTTATCGTGTGAGGGGTAATTCCGCAGATGGTTCAGGTTCAGTGACGGAAATAGATATGAAAAAAATGCCTCCGGTAATTCGCTGATTGGTCATAGGTGTTTTCGCCTAATTTTCATTGCAATAAAATAAATTAGTTTTTCAGGATGCTACAAATAACCTCTGTTTGTTTGAATAAATTGTTAAAGATCGGTTGGGGGTATTCTGATGCAAAGAATAAATTGTTTTTCTAGATTTATGGCAGCAATTTTTTTTCTGCTCTGTTTTGTACCTTCAGTGTTTAGCGCAACCATTGATGTAATGGTAGTTTTCGATTCAACGGCCAAATCATGGGTAGACAGCAATGGAGGAATGAATATATTTGCCGTCGATACTGTAGCCAGAATGAATCAGGCAACAGCCAACAGCAATGTGAATCTGACATTCAGACTGGTATACGCGGCTGAGGTTTCTTACACGCACATTAATATGTCACTGGATTTGTCGAGGCTTCAAGCCGGCAGCGGTAATCTGTCCGCTGTTCATAGCTGGCGTAATACATTCGGCGCTGACCTTGTTGTTATGCTGGTGGACACCGGGTCGGCTTCCGGAACGGTAGGTATGGGTTATATGTTGACAACGTATTCCGGAGAGCCGGACTATGCCTTTTCAGTGTCTGCTATTCGATCTGTTGATATCAGTCACACTATGACACATGAAATTGGTCATAATCTTGGCTGCGATCACAGCAAATTTCAGAAATCAGATCCGGGTCCAAATACTTACCTCAACACTTATTCCGCCGGATGGTATTTTACGGGAACAAACGGCATACCATATAACACTATTATGGCTTACAGCAGTGACGGCTACGGTAATATTTATGTAGAAGCGCCGCTCTTTTCTACCCCTCTTGAGTCTTATGAGGGAAAAGTAGCCGGTGATACGGCAGACGGAGACAATTCACGAAATATCCGTGAAACTATGGATATTGTTGCGGCGTATTTACCATCAACTATTTCTGATCCTGACCAGTTCAACTTTATTGACCAAACAGATGTGGCATTAAATACGGTTGTTACATCAAATGAAATAACTGTATCAGGCCTCAATGCAGCGACAATTATTTATATCAGCGGTGGCACATATTCCATCAATAGCGGTTCATACAAAAGCACAAGTGATACAGTGAATAATGGTGATATTGTAACAGTGAGGATTACATCATCGGGTAACTATTCCACAACAAAGAGTGCAATTCTTACTATTGGCGGAGTATCCGATACATTCAGTGTAACAACACAGGCGGCCCTTCCGGATACGGTTCCTGCTCAGTTTACTTTTACCGATAAAACAGGTGTGGCATTGAACACAACTGTAATATCAAATGCCATAACTGTATCAGGGATCAATGCGGCGGCATCAATATCTATTATAGACGGCATGTATTCGATTAATGGCGGATTATACACAAATGACGTCGGCACAGTGAATAATGGTGATGCTGTAACGATTCAGCTAGCTTCATCTGGAAATTATTCCACGAAAACAGAAGCGACGCTGACCATTGGCGGGGTATCCGACACTTTCAGCGTGACCACACAGGCTGTACCTGCCAGTGGCGGCAGTGGTGGTGGCGGCGGCGGGTGTTTCATTGCCACGGCAGCATTCGGCTCGGCACTGGCGGGACAGGTGGAAATCCTGCGGCAGTTGAGAGACAGATATCTGCTGACTAATGCTTTCGGACGGAAGTTTGTCGCCTGGTATTACCGTATTGGCCCCGGTGCCGCAAGTTACATTGAAGGTAAACCACTGGCAAAAGCAGCAGTAAGAGTAGCACTATATCCTTTGATCGGTTTTTCCTTGTTACTGATCAACGGCATTCTGCCTTACCTGTTTCTTACAGGTTTTATCCTTTTCTTTATATTCAAATTAAGGAAATCATTCGTAACGTGACAAGAAAATTATGAATGAGAATTACAGCCACAGAACCGGATGAGGTTTTGGGGTTGCTTTCTTTTACGAAGAATATTAAATTTTGAAATATAAAGAAAGTGAAGGTGCTATAATATCCCATAGCTTTTCTAATGGATATTTTGGAGAGCGCAGAATGTTAACGATTAATGCATTCTTCGATTATTTGTCTACTAATTGTTCCTTCGCGCAGAATAACTGGCGGATCGCAGGTAACATCAATAATGGTAGACGCCTTGCCGCCTTGGGTTTTCCCCCCGTCTAAAATCGCATCAACCTTGTCACCTATTTGTTTAATAACTTCGGAAGCCAGTGAGCATTCGGGTAAGCCGGAAAGGTTGGCGCTTGTTGCTGTGAGTGGTTTTTTTAGTTTTTGAATTATTTTCAGGGCAATCGGATGGCTGGAAATACGCAGGCCGATTTTTCCGCTTCCGGCAGTAAGCAGCGGCGGTATTTTATCTGAAGCCTGGAAAACAATCGTCAGCGCTCCCGGCCAGAAGGCCGCCATCAGTTTTTGCGCTGATTCAGGGATATCCCGGACAAGGGTATAAGTATCCTCAGGCTTGCCGATAATCAGTGAGATAGGGTTTTTAAAATTTCTTCCTTTGACGGCAAAAATTTTCTTGATTGCTTTTTCGTTTGTTGCGTCTGCGCCCAGGCCGTAAAACGTTTCCGTCGGGTAGGCGATAATGCCGCCGCCAGCCAGAATTTCTGCCGCTCTGCTCAGAACTTTCTCTTCAGAATTATCTGCGTCTGGTTTCAGGATTTCCCGCATTTGAGGTTTTCCTGTTTCTTTTGAACATCCTTGGACATTTTATTTTTGTGGGCGGAAAGTTTTACGCTTATTTCTTTGTTTCCTATGGCAAGAATACGAGCGGCAAACAATGCGGCATTTTTAGCTCCTGATTTGCCAATGGCCATGGACCCGACAGGTACACCCCCGGGCATCTGAACGGTGGAGAGCAGAGCGTCAAGGCCATGCAGAGAAGTGGAGTCAATGGGAACTCCGATTACAGGCAAGGTTGTCTGCGCGGCAATCACACCAGCCAGATGAGCGGCAGCTCCCGCTCCCACGATAATTACTTTAATGCCGCGTCCAGCTGCGGAAACTGCAAACTTGGTTGTCCGCAGGGGCGTGCGATGTGCCGAAGTCAGAATCAGTTCATAGCCAATGCCAAAATCTTCCAGTACTTTGGTTGCTTCCGCCATAACTGGCAAATCCGAATCACTGCCCATTACTACACTGACTATCACATTTTTTGGGGCACTTTTTGCTTTCATGCTGACTCCTTTGTATGTAGGTGGTATTGCTCTCTAAATTTGTACGTATTTAGCGTATTGGGTCAGTATTTGCAATCTGAAAATTAAAAATTTATCCCAAATCCAGTTGACATACGAAACTTCTCTTCATATACTCCGCAGCGAAAAGAAAACCCCTTATATATAATTGAGGAGAAAAGCAAAAATGAAAGAGAACTTATACGAATTTCTAGCTGGCAACGAATATCCGGGACGCGGTATCTGCATCGGAAAAACGCCCGGCGGCAACAAAGCCGTGATTGCCTATTTTATCATGGGACGCAGTGTCAACAGTCGTAACCGAGTGTTTGACCCCATCGACGGCGGCATCCGCACCATGGCAGCCGACCCTTCCAAAATGACCGACCCGCACCTGATTATTTATAATCCCGTGCTGACTCTGAACAAAACAGCGATTGTGACCAACGGCGACCAGACCAATACTATTTATGATTTTATGTCCCGCGATCAGTTTCCGGACTATAATTTTGAAGCGGCTCTCGCGACCCGTACCTTTGAAGATGATAAACCCAACTGGACGCCGCGCATTTCCGGCATAGTGGATATGCGCACAGGCGGCTACAAACTGAACATTTTGAAAAGCTGCGACGGCAACGAAAACAGCGTGCAGCGTTTTACCTTCGATTATTTGCAACCTCTGGCAGGCGAAGGACACTTTATCAGTACCTACAAATGCAATGGTACGCCGATTCCCAGTTTTGCGGGGGAGCCGATACATGTCGCCATAGACGAGGAAGATCCGGATCTTTACGGCGCCAAGCTTTGGAAAGCCTTAAATGAAGACAACAAGGTAAGTCTGTTTGTGCGTGCCATCGATCTTAAGACCCAGACGTATAAAGACGTCATCATCAACAAATACAAAGCAGTGGAGGAATAATCAATGAACGAAATAGCGCTTAAATACGGCTGCAATCCCAACCAGAAACCCGCCCGAATCTTTATGGTGGACGACAGCAATCTGCCGGTTGAGGTATTGAACGGTAAGCCCGGCTATATAAACTTTTTGGATGCTCTCAACAGTTGGCAGCTGGTGAAAGAGCTAAAAGAAAATACCGGTATGGTTGCCGCGGCATCCTTTAAACATGTTTCTCCAGCTGGCGCTGCCTTGGGTTATCCTTTGGACAGAGTTCTGCGCAAAATGTATCACATCGATCCCAAAATGAAACTATCCAAGCTTGCCTGCGCTTACGCCCGTGCCCGCGGCGCCGATCGCATGAGCAGCTTCGGCGACTGGATTGCGCTTTCCGATGTGTGCGATGTATCCACGGCGAAGATTATCAAAAATGAAGTAACCGATGGCATCATTGCTCCTGGTTATGAACCGGAAGCTCTGGAAATTTTAAAGACCAAGAAAAAAGGCGGCTACAACGTGGTCGCCATCGACCCCAATTATGTACCCGTCTCTCTGGAGCACAAGCAGGTTTACGGCATTACCTTCGAGCAGGGACGAAACAGCCTGAAGATTGACAACAGCATGCTGGAAAATATTGTTACCGAGAACAAGACTCTGACCGATGCACAGAAACGTGACTTGGTGTTGAGCCTGATTACACTGAAATACACTCAGTCAAATAGCGTGTGCTATGTGCAGGATGGCCAGGTCATCGGCGTGGGCGCGGGACAGCAAAGCCGCATCCACTGCACCCGTCTGGCCGGGCAGAAGGCCGACAACTGGCAGCTGCGCCATATGCCCAAGGTGCTGAATCTGCCTTTCCGTGACGATGTTGCCAAGCCCAATCGCGACAATGCTATTGACGTTTACCTGGGCGAAACACCGGAAGATGTTATCGGCGATGATGTTTGGGCTGAAACCTTCAACCGTAAGCCCAAACCATTAACCAAGGCTCAAAAGCAAAGGTGGCTGAGCAAGGTCACAGGTGTTTGCTTAGGCAGTGATGCGTTCTTCCCCTTTGGCGATAATATCGAACGTGCGCATCGTAGCGGTGTAACCGCCATTGTCGAGGCCGGTGGTTCCATCCGCGACCAGCAGGTAATCGATACCTGCAACAAATACGGTATTGTGATGGCCTTTTGCGGCCTGCGCTTGTTCCATCATTAATAGACAAGAATGTGAAAGGTGAAAGGTTAAAGGTAAAAAGAGAAATAAGACATTCCGGCGCATAAACTGCGTCGGAATGCTTTTGTCATTACGAGACGCCTCTTAGCCGCCGCGGTATCATCGTTGAATTGAAAATGGAATTACAACGTGTCTTGTCATTCCCGCGCAGGCGGGAATCCAGGAACAAAAAAAATTGTCCTAGATGAAAAACGGGCAAGTCCAAAAGACTTACCCAAATAGAAGTATATAATATGATTTTAATATACGAGGCGATCAATGTTAACGGATAATATACTCAATCTTATTGGCAATACGCCGCTCATCCAACTCAAAAATTCACGCATTTTCGCCAAAGCTGAATTTCTGAATCCTGGGGGAAGTATCAAAGACCGTGTTGCGTTATCAATGCTGGAAGGTGCCGAGCGCGACGGGAAATTACAACCGGACACAATCATTGTTGAACCGACCAGCGGGAATACCGGCATCGGCGTGGCGCTTGTCGGACGCCTGAAAGGATACCGTGTTATCATCGTGATGCCCGAGAACATGAGTGAAGAACGCAAGAAACTCATTGAGGCGCTGGGCGCAGAATTGATTTTAACGCCCGCGGAAGAAAGCATCGGAGGCGCTGTGAAAAAAGTTACCGAACTGGCGGCATCGAATTCGAAAGTGTATGTGCCGCAGCAATTCGAAAACCCGGACAACCCGCGCGTGCATTACGAAGAAACTGCGCGCGAATTATGGCGTCAGATGAACGGGGTGGTTGATTATTTCGTTGCGGGAGTCGGAAGCGGCGGAACCCTCCAGGGGGTTGGAAAGTTTCTTAAGGAGCATCGGCCTGATGCCCGTATCGTGGCCGTAGAACCGAAAAACGTTTCCGCATTGCTCGGCCACGAACCGGGTTTGCATCAAATACAGGGGATCGGTGATGGTTTCATTCCTGCTGTGCTGGATGTCAAACTGGTGGACGAAGTTATCGAAGTCACCGACGAAGATGCCATCGAAACGACACGTGAACTGGGGAGAAGCATGGGGCTCCTGGTCGGCATTTCATCCGGAGCGAATGTCTGGGCCGCGCGTCAGTTGGAGAAAAAATATCCGGGCAATATTGCAACGGTGCTTCCCGACCGCGCCGAACGGTATTTCAGCACAGCACTGTTATAATCGGGCAGGACAAAGAAGGCGAGTCCAAAAGACCTGCTGCTAGATCAAAATGTCAAGAATAAAGATTTGACGTTTATTAGCCAATACGTTCTACTCCTCATCAGAAACTTTCAAATCTTTTGGAACTTGCCACCATGATCCTTTACGTCTCCTAACTTTATGTTTGATTGTCATGAAATCAGCATCAGCTTCATTGATTTCATCAAGTGGTAATGATCTTCTTGAATCAGATTGCCTCTTAATTTGTTCTACAAGCTTTTTTTCCGCTTCTGGAGTCATCTTTGGTATACCTGACTTTATATTACGCCAACGCGGTAGGTGACGATCCCACAAGCTACTGACTAAATATTTACCTTCCTTTGGAGGTTCAGATGCGAAATCCATAATGCCTTTTTCTTTTTCTTCCTTAGGTAAGGTCGAATAATGTTCATTCAATCGCCTCAAGTCAGATTTGAGATCTTCTCCCCACACAAACTCTTGATCTTTTCTCAGGAAAAGAGGTGCGCAGTTTCGATGAAGTTTATCGGATGATATGAAAATCATGCAAAACGGAAGGTAAAAGAGATATGCTATGTCTGTCCGATTTGATAGCCGCTGAGTTGATATGAGATTCGATCCCAATGCAATCCGAAAAAATACTTCTACTGATAACACGTGAGCAGCGTAAGGCGCATAAACAGGAAAAGGTGTGTTGCCTGCTCTTACCCAAGCATCAAGAATAAGCCTTTCTTGTGCTGGTGAAATGCCAAGGAAAATTGATGCCAGTTTTACTATATCTGTCGGCAGCCAAGAACTTATGACTTCTTCTGCAATTTGTTTTGCCTGATCCAGAGTTTTGCAGGTCTTTTCATCGATACCCATAGCTCTGATAATGGAAGCGGCGGCGAGAAGATCAAGATTTTCTAGAGATCTTCTCCAAACAATTGCAAACTTGCGCTCTAACTCCAAGAATTTTCCATCCTGCCAACGTGAGAGTGCCTGAGCTTCGTCTGACAGTTCGAACACCAACCCTTTTTCCCCTTCATCGCTTTCAACAGCGCGACCGCCACTTACAGGAATCTGTCCATTCATCGGAACAGGATAGCCCATCATATTGCCTAAACAGAGACTCCGGTGGTAGCTACAGTGATTTCTATGGAATTCAGGAGATTTGTCGGCAATGTAGCCGACTTCCTGCTCCTGCGTACGTCCCTGTCGTACAGCTTTCTCAAGATCGGCTAATGTCTCGACGTAAAATATGGGACAGATAACTGAATAAAAGAAATTGTCAAACCAAACTGATTCATCCAAGTTTAGGGATTGAAGAAACGATTTATCAAACAAAGTTATTGGTCCCATTGTTAACCTCATTTGAATTGAGGAGATATAATATTTAATTATAGTGACTGATTTTTAAAATCATATTATATCATATTTCTACTAAAATAATTCGGTCAATTTTCGACAAAGGCAATTTTTTTAAATCGCTGGAGGATGCCCATCGCCAATTCTGGCATCCAAGAGGCTTAAGGAAATTCCGGGGACATAACACTTAATTATAATGCAGGACGTTCTCCTCAACGCAGGATATCCGAATCCTATTCCACTTCAAATCAATATGAAATCAGAGAATCTCTTTAACTCTGCCCACAATCCCGCTTTCCAGGCGCACCTTGATGCCGTGTGGATGGGTGGCTGACTTCGTGAGAATGTCTCGCACGACGCCTTCGGTGAGTGTGCCTGTGCGCTGGTCCTGCTTCTGCACAACCTTGACACGCGAACCCACTCTGATATCAGCGCGGTTATTTCCAAACATGGAGTCTGTCCTCAAAAAAATTATTTAGATAAACTATCACGGTTTATTATGAGACTCCATTTTTTTAATAGATTGCAGAATGGTCGAGTCAAAAACACTCGACCAAGCAGTGTAAAAAGGAATGATTTCATAAGATTGTTGTCATAATCATTCGGTCAATCTTCGACAAAGGCAATTTCTTTAAGTCGGTGAGGGATGTCCATTGCCAATTCTGGCAACCAATTGGCTTAGGTGTGCCTTTCAGTAAGTGGCATTCATATGCGTGAAGAGTGATGCGGAAATGCGTGTAAGCATGATTGACCGAGGCCAAATGTTTTCCTGTTCTGATGGCAATGCCGAGTTCTTCTTTCACGTTACGCCTCAAACTGTTTTCCGAGTCTTCATCTGATTTTATAAAGCCGCCGGGCAGTTTCCACAAAGAAGCCAGCAAACCTGATGTTGGCCGCTGAACAACCAGCAGCATGCCCTTTGAATTTCTGATGACGGCAGCAGCAGCCTGACGATGAGGAATTGCGGGGGATTTTCTGGTTATCGGCAAAACGTTTTGTAAATCGTGAAGCCGCGCCTGGCAGAGATTGACTATGGGGCAACGGGAACAGTCGGGATTTTTGGCTTTACAGATCGTTGCTCCCAAATCCATCAGTGCCTGGTTGAAATCGCCGGGATGTTTGACAGGTATCAGCGAAGCGGCGAGTTTTTGCAATTGCTTTTGCTCCTGTGCGTCGTCCACTGGTTTGCGGATGGCAAAAAGGCGGCATAAAATCCGGCGGACGTTGCCATCCACGGCGGGCAAAGCCTGTCCGTAGGCAATGCTTAAGATTGCACCGGCTGTGTAAAGGCCTACGCCGGGTAGTGTTTGTATCACTTCCAAATTAGCGGGGATCCGGCCATCGAACTTCTCTACAATCATCCGGGCGGCAGCGTGGATATTTCTGGCCCGTGAATAGTAACCCAGATTTTCCCAGGTCTTGAGCACATCCTGTAAGGGGGCGCGAGCGAGCGAGGAAACAGTGGGAAAAGCTTTCAGGAAACGATGATAGTAAGGAATTACTGTGTCAACCTGCGTTTGCTGAAGCATGATCTCCGAAATCCAGATAAGATAAGGATTGCTTGTTTTGCGCCAGGGAAGGGAGCGCTGATTGCGCTTGTACCAGACCAGCAGTTGGCGGTTCAGAGGACTTTTGATTTTATCGTGATAAAGTTCAGGGGACATAACACTTAATTATTTAGGCAGTAGTCTGCCAAGGATATCCAGGTACTTTGCTGTAGCACCGCTACACTCTTCTACAATGGCTTTCGCAAGGGAACCCATGCGTTCCCTGATTTCGGGATGTTTGAGCAGCGCAGCTACCTGATTGGCCAACTCTTCCGTGTTCTGTAATTGAATCATCGCTTTTCGGTGAAGAAACTTGTCCATTACATCATTGAAAGATGACATATAAGGGCCTGCTATAACTGGTTTGCCCAGGCTTGCCGGTTCAATCGGGTTATGGCCGATTAAATGATCCAGCATACTCCCGGCTACAATGACAACATCAGCGATGGAGTAGATAGTTTTTAATTCACCGATAGTGTCCACTATTATAATCGCAGAACTATCCCGAGATATCCTCGGAGAGGCCGTCTTTAATACGATAGAGAATCCGAGGCTTTTGATAGAGGTTATTATCGGATTAAGAGTATATAATTCTCGCGGGGCAATAATAAGTCTGATATTTTCCATCCCCGGACGGCGGATTACATCTTTGAAAGCGTTTAACAAAATTACTTCTTCTCCAGGATGAACACTGCCGCAGATTAAGACCTGCGCATCACGGGATATACCAAGTTGTTGTCGTATCCTCTCACACTCTTCGATTTTTATTATATGCTTTGCAGTATCAAATTTTAAATTGTTGACCATGATAATATTGCTGTCGGGAACGCCGTATCCAAGAAGATATTTTCTGGCTTCATCCGAAACCGCTCCGGCCCTGTCCACACATTTGAATCGGCGCTTATTTTGATCTTTGGTTTCTTCGAGTATGTGCCATAAGAAAGTACTTTTCCTGTAAGCGTGGGCGTTGATTAATAGAACAGATGTCTTATGCTTTGTCTTTGCCAGTTCGAGCATGTCTGCTCTCAACTCTATCATATTTTCGATGCATAAAATGGATACCGGCCTGAGTGTGTTAAGCCAGTACGAGATAAATGGACGCCATACGCAGAAATGATAAGGGTAAGGAAGGGCAATTACGGATAATCCCATAGATTGAGTCAGCTGACGGGTCAGTTGAGGTTGCCTGGAAATAATAACTATGGGATATGAAGAGATGGTTTGAATTCCCCTGATCAAACTGATACTGTTAATAATCTCGCCAAATCCCAATGCTGATATCAGAATCGTTCCCGGAGATTGGTTAATTATCCGGCGCGTCTTTAAAGGAATATATCCGATAATTGCAGACAAGTCGCTTACCGTGTAAAACCGGTCTCGGTAGTTTGTAATATGACTTCTAATAAGGATTAGTTTGAAGCATAATCTCTTTATAAATACGGCCAACGCAGATGTAGAGTCCAGCACATCCGGATTCAAAAAATATTTCATTACAAAAGTTTTAATTAAGTGTTTGATAAAAACAAAGATTCCTTTCCGATTCATGCTTCTGTATAATAAGATTGAATGGAACTTGCTTTCACGGTAAGTAAGTATAGGAAAAACGCCGTTGTGCGTCAATGAAAAGTTGGCGAGTTGATAAGTAAGATAAACTGCTGGACATAAAAGATCTATGCATAAAACCAGAATATTCCTAAAAAAAAGAATAACGGCTGTGGGAATAATTCCGGTGCGATATGAATCTAGCAGGTTTAGGGGTAAAGTCTTGGCTGATATCGGGGGAAAGCCAATGATACAGCATGTGTGGGAAAAAGCTAACAAAGCAGTATTGCTCGATGATCTGATAGTTGCAGCAGATGATGAGAGAATAATTGAGGCTGTAAGATCATTTGGAGGAAAGGCAATGTTGACATCTCCAAAACATCCATCAGGAACAGATAGAATTAATGAGGCAGTTCAACACTTAAAAACTGATATAGTAATAAATATACAGTCGGACGAACCAATGCTTGTACCTGCAATGATTGATGCTCTTGTAACTGCTTTATCGGAAGATAAAAATATCCTTATGGCAACTTTTAGAAAGAAAATAAAGGATCAGGATCAGATACATGATCCTAACACTGTAAAGGTAGTCGTCGACATCAAAAATTTTGCAATGTATTTTTCAAGAACACCGATTCCATTTGATAATAGTGCCTCTGCCGCCACATCATATTACAAGCATATTGGCTTATACGGATACACGAAAGATTTCCTGTCTGTTTTTTCAAAGCTTCCGGTTTCATCACTGGAAACTTTTGAAGGATTAGAACAACTGCGCGCATTGCAAAACGGGTATAAGATAAAAGTTCTGGAGACCCAACATGATACCATTGGCGTAGATACTCCTGAAGATTTAGAGAACGTCAGGAATAAATTATTATCATCCACATAGTGCGTAGCCCTTGTAAGAGTGTTTTTATCTTGACTTATTAATCCGTAATATTTAATCTCATCTTAAGTTGAAAGAAAAAGGAGTTTATAATGAAAAACGATTTAAAAGCGGTTATTGAAACAAATAAAGGAACAATAAATTTATGCCTGTTTGCCGAGAAGACGCCGCTTACGGTGGGCAATTTTATAAATCTGTCCCGGCGCGGATACTACAATGGCTTAAAATTTCACCGGGTGATTCCCGATTTCATGATTCAGGGAGGCTGTCCTTTTGGCGATGGCCGCGGTGGGCCCGGATACAAATTCCAGGATGAATTTGTCAAAGAGTTGCGTCACAGCAAACCCGGCATTTTTTCGATGGCCAACGCCGGCCCTCAAACAAACGGCAGCCAGTTTTTTATTACTCATGTACCGACACCATGGTTGGACGGCAAGCACACGGTTTTTGGCGAAGTTGTCAGTGACGCCGACCAGAAGGTTGTCAATCAGATTGCTCAGGGCGATAAAATCATTTCCGTAACAATCGAAGGTGATATTGCGGAACTTATGGAAAAAATCAATCCTGTGATAGAAAAATGGAATGCGATCCTGGATGAAAATTTCCCTAAACTTTCGAAGGCACCGAAAGCATAGAGCTAAGCATTATCAAAATTTATGCGGGAGGGAGATGTTATGAGAAAAGTAGCGGCAACTCCTGAAAAGATGGTGGAAAAAGACGGAACGATTAACTTCGGTACGTTTCGTACGCCTTTTCGCAATGTGAACATTCTCGAAGCACCTTTGTATTCTTCTTCGCGCAAAGTTCCTGCTTTCTGGAAAAAATTCCGTCTTAAGGAATGGCAGCATTTTGGCATTATAACTCCCACCCATTATTTCGGTATGGTTATTTTTGATGCTAAATTTATGGGTGTCTCTTTTTTTTATGCTTACGACAGAATAGAAAACAAACGTTTTGAACACAGTGTGCAATTACCGGGCGGTGCATCGCGCATCGCCGGACAGGTCTATGATGACAGCTGTGAGTTCAAAAAAAATGGTTACCTGCTTCGTTTTGAAAACCAGCTTAACTATGGATATCACAAAATTACTATAGATATTGACGGCAAAAGAAGCCTGCCCGCTGTAAAAGGGGAAATTAAGATTTTTGAAGACCTGAATACCATTGAACCTCTTGTTCAGGTATCTCCTGTTACACCATTCAGGCCATTTTATACGCACAAGGTCGCTGCGCCGGCTGAAGGAACGATTAAAATGGGGGATAAAGAAATTATAATCAATCGTAAGCGGGATGTTGCTTTGATGGATGAACAAAAAACATATTACCCTTATTCCAGTTTTTGGAAATGGGCGACGGCCGCCGGTTATGATGAATATGGAGAACTTCTAGCCTTCAATCTTTGCCAGAATATGATAGCCGATGATGAAGATTTTAATGAAAACTGCATGTGGATTGGCGGGAAAATTTATTGCCTTAAAGCGGCGCGCTTTGAATTTGAGAAAGAAAATATCATGCGTCCTTGGAAAATAAAAACAACAGATGGAAGTTTAGAGTTGTTATTTACATCTTCCGGCCAGAGAGCCGAAAAGATTAATGCCGGATTTCTCGTTTCAGATTTCCACCAGCCATTTGGTATTTACAGCGGTAGATTCAGAGATGATGATAACCGGATCTATACGATGGCAAATTTCTTCGGTCTTACTGAACACCACATTACACGGTATTAATTACTGCCAACCCAGGTCGCAGTATAATCCAGTTTGTCGGCCATACCTTTGCGGTGGGGATCACTTATTTCCCAGACACCTTTCAATCCTTTCTCTTCTGCCGCAAGTTCAAAATGACACATGCCAATACCTATATCCACACGTTGCAAGTCTGATTTCATGAAAAAGATTTGTTTTAATCCCGGATTACGTTTTATGTAAAAATGATAGGTATTCAGATCGTTTTCTTTTATTATACGCCAAGGCTGGAGGTTACTGGCCGAAGGCGCAAGGCGCACCATTTCCAGCGATGTTTCGTAACGGCCGGCTTGCTCGACGGAAAGCGGTTTATCATCTTTGTTGAAAAATAAAGAACTCCACGACTTGCGTTTGTCCGCTCCAGTGGAGTTACGAATTACGGAATCTACTAAAGTAATCTTAGGCACAGCGTAACCTACAGGTGTTACAGCCGGTATGACTTCATTGTTTTGTAAAGCTATCTTCTGTGCGAAGCCGCTGGAATTAAATGTGCCTCCCAGCCAGCACGTGCCTAAGTTCAGATCCGTTACCTTCAGAATATTTTTCTCCATCAGATAGCCGTAGTCTTCAAGATTGTGTGGGGAGTTTTCTGCTGCGCCTATGATAAATCCCGTAGGGTTTTTTATCATTCCATAAGTAATTAGACCTTTTAAAGATTCTTTATCTTGTTCGGTGGACGTTATAAAGATGAAACGTGATTTTGTTCCGAAAGGTCCCACAACATTTTCGGAAATAAACTTATTTAACGTTTCTTTTTTGTTTTCCTCTAGAGGAGTATCTAAATAGGTTCTGATCGATTTGCGCCGGCGGATAATGTTTACAACAGGCTCACTGAATAACATTGTTATCCTCCTTTGTTCCAATGATCAATTTTTGCGTATTTTCTTCATATGATCAATACGTTTTTGGATAAGCGCGTCTGTGCCAATGTCCTCGCGATAGGCAACAGGACCTTTAACTGCTTTGACGCCTTCTTCCGCTATTTTTCGCGCTTCGATTAAATTGTCGGCGATTCCGACAATACCAATGGCGCGCGAAGAACTCAGATATAAACCATCCTCTTTTTGATCCACAGATGAATAGTAAAGACGCGCTTTACCGACGTTTCCTAGTTCAATCCTGGCTTTGGATGAAGCGGCATCGGGATGATCGGCGGGCAGACCATAACCTTTCGGTACAACATATTTGCAAACAGTCGCTTTGTGTTCGAATTCAATTTTTAATTTATCCAGTGTTCCGGCAATGATATGGCGGCAGATCTCCACAAAATCAGTTTTTAAAAGTGGCAGAATGTTCATAGCTTCGGGATCGCCAAATCGTGCGTTGTATTCCAGAAGTTTTGTACCGTTTTTTGTAGCAATAAAACCGCCGTACATAACACCTTTGTAGGGGCTGCCTGTTTCCTTTAAGAGAGCCGCAGCGACCTGACGGGTGATTTCCAATCCATCCTCCAAATCCTTTGGTTTTAAGAAAGGCATGGAATGATCGGGCAGGGAATAGGAGCCCATTCCGCCGGTGTTGGGTCCTTTGTCTCCATCAAATCTCCTTTTGTGATCCTGTACCAGCGGTGTGGCAACCACTGTATTTCCGTCGCACAGACATTGCAGAGAAAATTCTTCACCATCGAATTTTTCTTCGACAATCAGTGAAGAACCGCCGGCTAGTATTTGTTTACACAACGTTAAGGCATCTTCTTTTGTTTCAAAATGGTCCCCTTGAACCTGTACACCTTTTCCGCCTGTTAAACCATCCGGTTTAAGAACGATTCCTTCCAGTTCATTTAAAAAAGCTTCTACTCCGTTGATTGTTGTAAATACTCTGAACTGCGGATTGCCGGGGATTTTATATTTGCTGACAAGATTTCTGGTAAATGATTTGGAAGTTTCCAGCCGTGCCAGACTTTTTGTCGGCCCTACAGCCGGAATGTTTATTTTAGCCAGTGCATCTGCAACACCGTTGTTGAGAGGATCTTCAGGACCGATAACTGCGAACTCAATTTTATTTTCCACAGCAAAACCTGTAATAGCTTTGAGATCGGAATAACTACCCGGCACCGTTTTTGCCGAAAGAGAGGCTATGCCTGGATTGTTTGATTTCATAAAAGAGAAGAGCAGTGGCTTTTGTTGGGAGCGGGTAATCGCTTCGGCAAGTGCGTGTTCACGGGCGCCGTTTCCTATGAGCAGTATATTGGGCATTTTAAAAATTTCCTTTTACGTTATTTTATTAATTATTTAAAAACTTCCTTAAGAAGTTCTGTTACTCTCGCTTTAGGATTGGTGCGGATGTTGGTTTCTTCTTTGGCCAGAACGGAGAATAAACCATCGAGCGCTTTGGATGAAACATATCTATTCACATCCAGATTAGTCGTTTGACCGATCAGAGGCAGTTTCTTTACTTTTTCGTTAAGCGCGTCATACTTCTGAGTTACTTTATATTCGCTCATCGTTTTGCGTACTGCCGGCTGAAATTTCTCCAGCAGCTTGTCGTATGTTTTTGTTTTGAGATAATCCGTCGCGGCCGTATTTCCGCCACGCAGGATTTTGTTGGCGTCGTCAAAGCTCATTTCTGTAATCGCAGTTGAGAAAATATCCGCGGCCAGCGGAGCAGCTTTTTCCGCGGCTCTGTTCATGCTGAGCGTAAATTCATCCAGTTGCGGTCCATAGCCGATACCTCGCAGAGCTGGTTCTAATTTTCTAACTTTTTCAGGTATTAATATCTTGACTGCGGCATTGGCGAAGTAACCGTCATTTTTCCCCAGATAATTTATAGTATTTTTTATGCCTACATTCAATGCTTCTTTGAGTCCCAGATCGACTTTCCCGCTGCTGCCGGAAGGGGTGGTAGATGTCACGGTATTAAGTGTGTCTTTAAGTGTATCAAGAAAAGACGCCTGGCTGTATGGACAAATGAATAATACGAATAAAATACTTAAGAAGATATATTTTCTTTTCATAATGCAATCCTCCCTTGATGCGGTTTCTAGTGGAGAAAATTAAGATGGTTTTCTTTGTTCTCATGCCAAGTTGGCTTCAAAGGATAACGATGAGGCAAGGAGGAGGCTCCGCAGGCGTATATGATGATACGTTGAGGAAGCCGACGACGATGCCAACAAAGTTAGCCGAAGAAGGCGACTTGATATGGAAGTATAGAAAGAATGCTTTCCACTGTCAATTTAATAATAAAGGTACAATTAGTTTATTTTTTTTCTATAATCTGTTAAATTAAAGCATATCAACAAGAAAGGTGAGGTAGCAAATAATTGGGTTGGAATGCTGATATCGTTGTTCTGGTCATTCTTTTTATGCTTTCCGGATTTTTCTCGTCGGCGGAAGCGGCTCTGCTTTCACTGAGAGATTTGCATCTGCACAGGATGAAACAGGATAACTATCCGTTTTTTGACTATGTTGTTAAATTGCTTTCCAACCAGCGGCGGCTGCTGATTACGATAGTGACCAGCAATGAGGTTGTTAACGTCAGCATTTCCATTCTGGCGGCTTCCTATTTCATCGGGCTTTTGGGAATCAATGGGCAGTGGATTTCCATTATTTTTACAACCGTTGTTTTACTTTTTGTCGGTGAAGCCATTCCCAAGACCTTCGGCGTTACTTATCCGATGCAGCTTTCTTCTTTAGTTTCATTTCCACTTACCGTTATTTCCCGGCTGGAGTATCCGATAGTGGCCGGTCTGGAAAAAATTTCCGGGCTTTTTCTAAGACGTTACGGTGCGGATGAATCCGAGGAATCGGAAGCTCTGATGGAGGATGAATTTAAAACACTCATTGATGCCGGGAGTCTTGAAGGTGTGGTGGATGAGTCGCAAAAGGAATTGATTAATAAAATATTTGAGCTGGGCGACAGGCCGGTAACGGACATCATGATACCCCGTGTGGATATGTTTTGTCTTCCGCTGGATATTCCGGTTGAGGAGATGCTTCAGTCCATAGCCCAGGCAAGGCAGGAACGCGTGCCCATCTACAGGGAAGATAGAGACGATATCGTTGGTATTTTATTTGCGCGTGATTTGCTCAACAATGTCTGGCGAGGCAGAACACAGGCGGGCATTCACAATCTTCTGATCAAACCGTATTTTGTTCCTGAACAAAAAACAGTTCACGGGCTTCTGCATGATTTTCAAAAAAACTTTTTGCAGATCGCCATTGTGGTTGACGAATATGGCGGAGTTTCAGGAATGATAACGCTAGAGCATATTCTGGAACATCTTTTTGAAGAAACTGAAGGCGCTGATGAATCGGGTGGCGACGGTTATGAAAAAATTGATGAACAGACAATTATCGTTTCCGGTAACATGACCGTCGAACAATGCAATAAGCTGCTTGACGCCGAATTACCGGAGGAAGAGTTCGATACCGTAGGCGGATTTGTCCTGCACCTGTTCGGTAAAATGCCGGCAAAGAGTGAAGAAGTACGTTCGGATGGGTATGTCTTTTGTGTCAATGATGTCAGCAAGACAAGAATACTGAAAGTTAAAATAACCAGGGAACAACCCCGGGAGCCGGAAGAACAATGAGCTTTTATTTAATCATAGCGGCCATATTGTTTTGTCTTGTACTGGAAATGTTGTATTCCGGCGGCGAAGTTGCTCTGTTTGCCTCAGATATAAATAAATTGAAAAACCGCGCGCATCAGGGTTCTTCTGCTGCCGAGCAGGCCGTTAAACTAAAAGAAAGGCCGGAATGGTTTATTTCAACTGCGCTTGTCGGGACCAATCTGGCAATTATCATCGCTTCAACGCTGGCGACAGGTCTTTTGATATCATTTTACGGACCGGCGCGGGGTGAACAATTTGCCTTTTTAATTATGATACCAACTCTTTTTTTAATGATTATTGCCCGCAGTGTTTTCCTTTATTATGCGGAAACAATGGCGATGAGAGTTGCCTGGTTTATCCGTTTTTCCTCAATGATTTTTTATCCGGTTGCTTTTGTTATAGCGGCCGTGTCCAGGGGGACGGTACATATTTCCTCAGATCGCAAAGCGGGAGAAACTTCTCACATTACCAAGGAAGGGCTCAAATATATTCTGGGCGAAAAGACAAAAGGCGGCGATATCCTGACCAGAGAGAAAGAAATGGTCAGCCGCGTGTTCGATTTTTCGGAACTGACAGCCGTTAAAATCATGGTGCCCATTTCTGCTTTAACATCACTGCCTGCCTCGATGAAAATTTCCGAAGCGGTAGCGGTTGTAGCGGACAAGAAATATATGCGGATTCCCGTGTATGAAGATACGGTTTATAATATCGTGGGAATCCTTCATTACTTCGATTTATTAGAAATGATGCTCAAAGACAAGCAGGCTGCAGAGGGAGTGGGCGGGGCGACAGTTGCTTCCTGTATGCGTAAGGATGTATTTTACGTGCCGGAAACAAAAAAAGTCAGTGAGCTACTCGTGGCAATGCAGAAAAAAGACGAGCAGATGGCTGTAGCCGTTGATGAATACGGCGGCGCGACCGGTGTTGTCACCATAGAGGATATCGGAGAAGAAATCGTTGGGACAATTGACGAATATGTGGCTGGAGAAAAACTATATAGAAAAATAGCTGAGGGACGATATCTTGTTTCAGGGCGATTGGAAATGGACAGTTTGCGACAATTACTTAAAATCGTATTTCCTGAAGGAAACTATGAAACCGTTGGCGGATTTCTGATGCAGCAGATGGGAAGAATTCCGAAGCCGAAAGAAATATACCAGTATGGCGGAATTACGTTCATCATTGAAAACGCCGACCAGAAATCCATCAAGGAAGTAATGGTGATTTCTCCAGCACAGTAAAGGAATTAATAATAAACGATTTATTTGCTGTGCTTAGATTTGTCTGTGATATCCGGGCGGCCACAGCGCAAACATCATGAGCCAGGGAAACAGGCTCGGGTGGTAGCTGGAAAGGATGCTCTGTATCAGAGGTTTCAAAAGGCCGTGAGGAGCATATTCCCGCAACTTCCGAAAGGCGAATTGGGGGTAATAGAGAGGCGCTATCCGTTTGAATTCCTTGAGCGCCTGATCACGGTCGGTCACTGCCATGGCCGCAATCTTTCCCGATAGAAGCGCACCGTTGACTCCAAACAGAAGGATTGGACTCACAACACCCGCCAATGTGCCGGCCAGGATTTTATCATCTTGCATGAGTCTAAGGTTTCGCCATGCTGCAAGTGGCCATGCTGCCCATACGGCAATATTGTCGTTCCATCCCGAGAAATCGATCCCATCATTTTCATAAAGCCGGCGACGAAATTCCTGCTTCTCTCCATCCACAAGAGGGCGCTGTACGCTGAAGACGAGCGAACCCGCTGAGCCGTTTGCCTGGAAATAGTAGCCGAATTCCCGTGTAAAGCGATCAAAATAGACGATGACTCCGGGACGGGAAGGATTCCCTGTGCCGGTAGTCATGTGGCAAAAGAAGGGACGGCAAGGGATATCTATAGCTTCAAAAGCTTCACGATCGAGTCCAGTAGCGATGATGCTCCCGGGAGGAAGTTCTTTCAAATCCTGTTTGGAGAGCTTCTGTCCCAAGGCGATTTCTACACCTTCTTTGAGTGCTTGACGGTAAAGCACGTTTTCCAGGGAGGTTTCTCTGCCCCCTCGCTCTACGGTGAAGCTCTGTACCCCTTTGGGATTCGGGAGTTCGTATTTTTTCCCGTACGCCCAGATACGGGTGTACGTCCATGGTTCCAATGCCTCGTCAACCCTTACTCCTAAATGTTTCTCAATCTGCGCCGGGTTCATCAAGGTGGAATCCGCGTAGCGCAAATTGCCGCCGATGTTTGGTCGGGCCTCACTGATCTTTACTCTGAACCCTTGACGTGCCAGAGTGATACCCGCCACAAGTCCCGCCAGTCCTGCTCCTGCAATTTGCACTTCTTTCGCCATTGTTTCTCCATTGATTGAAAGAATTGATAAAGAACTTATTTCTCGTGGGGTGAAGTATAAGAGACGCCATTTTTTATGTCAAGAAATCTTAACCACAAAATGTAGAGCGCACCGGCAATAACTGTTTTGTGGATGTATTGATACTGAGGATCTTATATATCTTTCGACCGGTTCAATTTTCAAGAGCGAAATTTCAGGAAGAGTCTTGCTTCAAGCTGGTTTTACTTTGCGATCAAACATGATATAAAGATTGCTGCGTCCAGATTATCTGGATTAGCGAAAACAGCATATCATGATTTGAGAAAGGTTAATAAAGTGAACGAAAATAAATTCTGTGCGGTGATTCTGGCGGCGGGAAAAGGCACCCGCATGAAATCGGATAAGGCTAAAGTTCTGCATGTCCTAAATGGCAAGCCGCTTCTGCATTATTCTCTGGTGGCGGCAAAAGAAGCCGGAGCCGAAAAGATAGTGGCGGTTATCGGCCATCAGGCGAATAGAGTTAGAGAAGAGTTTGCCAATAGCGGTTGTATTTTTGTCGAACAAAAGCCGCAAAAGGGAACGGGGCACGCTGTTTTGCAGGCGAAAGATATATTAGCTAATTACAAAGGGCTTACCGTAATTCTTTGCGGTGATGTACCGCTTTTAAAATCCGCGACAATAAAATCACTGCTGGAAAATCATGTTGCTTCAAAAGCCGTGGTTTCAGTATTGACAAGCATTCCGCCTCCGCCTCATGCCTACGGACGCATCGTTAAGGATGACAAGGGTAATGTTTTAAAAATAGTTGAGCATAAGGATGCCACAGAAGTTGAGAAAAAAATCGGGGAAATAAATACAGGAATTTACTGCGTCGATACAAAATATTTATTTTCCGCGCTACAAAAAGTTACCGACAATAATCAGCAGCACGAATATTATCTTACCGACATTGTCGAGATAGCCTGTCGCGAAGGCCAAAAAGTAAAATCATTTATCGCTTCCGATTACGTTGAGGTTATGGGAATCAACACATTGGAAGAACTAGCCCGCGCGGAAAAGTATCTCCTTGCATGATGAATATAATTAAAACAGCCGCACAAAAAGGAGCCTTTCTTGCCCCGCTGGCGGGAATTTCCAATTTGCCGTTTAGATTGATTGTCCGTTCTCAGGGGTGCGCATTGGCTTACACGGAGATGATCAGCACCAACGGCCTTGTCCGCAAAACTGCCAAAACTTACGAATATCTTAAATCCTGTGCTGATGACCGTCCGCTGGGTGCGCAGATATTTGGAGCTGATCCTCAAATTATGGCCGAGGCCGCCCGCATTGTTGCAGATAGTGACGTTGATTTGATTGATATCAATATGGGTTGTCCGGTAAAAAAGGTAATTAAGGCTGGTGCCGGTGCCATTTTAATGAAAAATCCCGATCTCATTGCCCGCATAGTTGAAGCTGTAAAAAAAGCTGTAAAAATTCCCGTTACGGTAAAAATTCGCTCCGGCTGGACGCATTCATCAATTAATGCTGTGCAAATTGCGAAAATTGCGGAGGATTGTGGAGCCGATGCAATTACCGTTCACGCCCGTACAGCCGATCAGGGTTACAGTGGTCAGGCAGATTGGAAAATAATCGCGGAAGTAAAAAAAACCATTAAAATTCCTGTAATTGGCAACGGCGATATCCGTCAGCCGCAGGACTCTGTAAGAATGCTGAAAGAGACTTCCTGCGATGCCGTAATGGTTGGAAGGGGATCATTAGGTAATCCCTGGATATTTAAAGGTATTGCTCAGGAATGTTCCGGTAAGCCGGTAAATTATTTGCCTGATTTGGAGCAAAGGCTGGAAATGATTCAAAATCATTGGAAAATGGAATCCCAATTTTTTGGAGAAAAAGTGGCCATAAAGAGCTTTCATAAGCATATTCTTTGGTATACCAAGGGCTTAGATAACTCCAGCCGCTTCCGGGAGCTTGCGGGAAAATTAAAAGACAAAGAAAGTATTCTTCATGAACTCAATGATTATTTCCGGTTACTGAAGATTAGTAAAAGTTAAAATAATACCTTGACATTGGGTCATAAATTAGCATAAATTAAAACAAAAAAATATTTTCAAAAACTTATTTTCTTTTAAAGAAAGGGTGAATAATTACAGTGGAATTGGAAAAATTTAAGAAATTAGAGGATAAGATTAAAGTTATTGTTAATGAGAAGGTTTCTTTAAAAAAACAAATTCATATATTGGAGGAAACATTAAAAAATAAAGAGGCGGAATTAGAAGGGGTAAAAAATAAATTAAAGGCATTAGACGAAGAAAGGAACAGCGTACGCGCAAAGGTAGATTCACTGCTTGAATTAATTGCAGATATAGATTCAGTAAAATAAGCTTCCAGGGCGTGTGTTTTGAAAAATAGTCACAAAATAACGGTATTGGGGCAGGAACTTTCTGTTTTAAGCGATTCAGAAGATGAAGAAGTGGCCAACGTTGTCCAATTTGTAAATGAAAAAATGGAGGAGGTTTTGCGATCCGGTAATGGTATCAAAACCTTAAACGTTGCCATCCTGGCGGCCTTAAACATTTCAGAAGAGTTGTTAATATTAAAAGGAGTTAACAAGAATCTCTGCGATCAGATAGAAAGCAGAGTCGAAAAATTAATTCAACTGATTGATGAAGCAAATTAGCAAGTTTTTGTTCGCCCCTGCGATGTACGTGATTAATATTTGTCTTTGAGCCAACATTTTTGACCTTGGGACCTTTCCTTGATTGCGGTGTGCATAGCTGCTTTTTTGTCGTTTGTCGGCAAGCAGAAATCCTGAAACAATCAATACAGGTGCCCACTTTGTAAGAAGGTTCAAAATGGCGATTAACACGGCATATGCGGGGGTTTTTATGTCTCCCGTCTTAGTCATAAATCTTTTCCGCCTTTAAAAATAAAAAAATAATCAGAGGAACGTATCCAGCTGAGCGGGATAATTTCTAATCCCGATGTATCGGGACTGGATGATTCAACTAACAAACTTTAATGCGCTAAGCTTTTAAAGTTTGAGTCTCGTTAGTACAAATTCTTGCGGCTAAGCGTCGTGACATAAGGATGCCGTCGTGAGGTTTAAATATAGCTCCAACGGAGAGATGTCCTGCTGTATTATGGCATAAGTTTTCAGGTTGGGAAATGGATTTTCCTAAGGAGCAAGAAGGAGGTAAAATTATATGTTTTGGGCCGGTGTATCAGTAGTCGTTTTGGTTGTTGCAGTTGTTTCAGGTATTATTATCGGCTTTATTTTGAAACAGGTTCTTGCAGCCAGAGAAATCAAGTCATCGAAGAAATTAATGGTGCGTATAGCCGAAGAAGCCAAGAAAGAGGCGGAAACCATTAAGAAAGAAGCAATCCTTCAAGCAAAGGAAAACCTTCTGAAGATGAAAGCTGAATTTGATAGTGAAGCGAAAGAGAGAAGAAGTGATTTTGACGGAAGAGAGAAACGCATCCGTGCCAAGGAAGAAAATCTGGATAAAAAAGCAGATGTTTTGGCTCAAAAAGAATCATCCGTTGAAGGACGTGAAAAATCAATAACCAACAAAGAATCGGTTATCGAAGAAAAACGCCGCAAGTTAGATGCCGCTCTTGATGAGCAGAACGAGAAACTCGAAAAAATAGCGGGAATGTCTTCGGAAGAAGCAAAAAAAATATTAATTCAGTCTATGGAAGCGGATGCCAAACAAGAGGCCGCGGCCATTGTCCGTAAAATTGAAGACGAAGCAAAATTAACCGCCGATAGAAAGTCGCAGGAAATTGTTGCTTATGCGATTCAGAGGTACGCCGGAGATGTCGTGGCGGAAAAAACTGTTTCGGCAGTTAACCTGCCCAGCGAAGAAATGAAAGGACGCATTATTGGTCGTGAAGGCAGGAATATCCGGGCCATTGAAGCGGCAACAGGAATAGACTTAATTATTGATGATACTCCGGAAGCTGTTGTTCTATCCAGTTTTGACCCGATCAGAAGGGAAGTTGCCAGGATTTCACTGGAGAGATTGATTCAGGATGGCAGGATTCATCCCGGCCGTATCGAAGAAATTGTTAAAAAGGTAAGAGTAGAGGTTGACCAAATTATCAGGGAAACCGGAGAAAAAGCGTCGTTTGATGTTGGTGTTCATGATATCCATCCCGAGATAATCACTTTGCTGGGCTCTCTTAAATACCGCACCAGTTATTCGCAAAATGTTTTGCAGCACTCTATGGATGTTGCTTATCTTACCGGTATTATGGCGTCGGAATTAAAGGTGAATGTTAAAGAAGCCAAGCGTGCCGGATTATTGCATGATATCGGCAAGGCAGTCGACCACAAAATAGAAGGAACACACGCGGCTATCGGTGCGGATTATGCCAAGCGTTTCGGGGAGAATCCCCGCATTGTTCAGGCGATTGCTACTCACCATGATGACGGACGCAACAATACACTGCTCGGTGTTCTGGTGCAGGCGGCTGATACGCTCTCTGCCGCGAGACCCGGTGCGCGCCGCGAGATGCTGGAAACATACGTCAAACGTCTGGAAGGTCTCGAAAAGATCGCCAACTCCTTTAATGGAGTTGAGAAGTGTTTTGCTATTCAGGCCGGCCGTGAAATACGCATTCTTGTAGAAAATGAAAAAATATCCGAGAATGACGCCACGATGCTGTGCAAGGATATAATCAAGAAAATTGAAACTGAGCTTACTTATCCCGGGCAGATAAAAGTTACCGTAATCAGGGAAACACGGGTTTCCGATTTCGCGAAATAAAACTACCCCGCGGCAATCTTAGAAAGTTCCTATGGGATAAGCCGCGGGGTAGTTTTATTCTGAACGCCCTTTAATTCTATCCACGTCACAAGCGGCTGGACTTTAATTATAAGAAAGGGTATAAATTTTGTGCGCGACGGTAAAAGGAAAAACATAAATGAAAATATTTTTTATTGGCGATATAATCGGAAGTCCGGGGCGGATGGCTGTAAGGGAACTTTTGCCTGCCTTGATTTCCAAGAAAAAAATTGACTTTGTCATTGCCAATTGTGAAAATGTCGCTGCCGGATTCGGCGTGACCAAAAAAGTTGTTGAAGAACTTTTTAAATGTAATATTGATGTGCTTACTTCCGGCAATCATATCTGGAATAAAAGGGAAGTTCTGGAGTTTATCGGAGATTTTGAAAGGCTTCTGCGGCCGGCTAATTATCCGTCCACTGCTCCAGGTGCCGGATCTGTCCTGATACCTCTTAAAACAGGGGAGTATATAGCTGTTCTTAACTTAGCCGGACGGGTTTTTATGAACCCGAGTGATTGTCCTTTTGTGACGGCGAAAAACAAAGTCGCCGAACTAAGAGAAAAGACAAAAATCATTATCGTAGACATACACGCGGAAGCGACTTCTGAAAAGAAAGCTCTGGGCTGGTATCTTGATGGTGAAGTGTCTGCTGTTATCGGCACTCATACCCATGTGCAGACTGCTGACGAGGAAATTCTTTCTCAGGGGACTGCGTATATAAGTGATGCGGGTATGACGGGGCCTTTTGATTCCGTTATCGGAATTAATAAAGAAGCCATTATCGAAAGGTTTTTAACCCAAATGCCCAATAAATTTGAAGTGGCTAAAGATGACATCAGAATGCAGGGAGTAATCGTGGATATAGATTCAGTGAGCGGCAAAGCGATATCTATTAATAGAATCAGCGTTAAGCTGAAAGATTCATAGAAGGCATGATTTTATGAAGAGCGCCTACGAAATATTAAAAGAAAGAGGCTTCATCGAGCAAGTAACCGATGAAGCTTTGATTAAAAAACTTTTCGCCCAAGGGCCTGTGACCTGCTATATTGGCTTTGATCCTACGGCCACCAGTCTGCATATCGGTTCTCTTGTGCCGATTATGTCTTTGGCACATATGCAGCAGAGCGGACATAAACCAATTGCGCTGGTCGGTGGCGGCACGGGTTTGATCGGCGACCCCAGCGGTAAAACGGAAATGCGCCAGGTTCTAACCCTTGATCAGATTGATTACAACGCACAGTGTCTGGGCAAACAGCTTTCTCAATACCTTGATTTCTCCGATGGCAAAGCGCTTCTTTTAAACAATGCCGACTGGCTGACAAAAATCAACTACATTGAGTTTTTAAGAGACGTTGGCAGGCATTTCAGCGTGAACAAAATGCTGGCGGCGGAAAGTTATAAAATCAGAATGGAAAAAGGCCTGAATTTTATCGAATTTAATTATATGGTTCTTCAGGGGTATGACTTTCTTTATCTCTTTCAGAATTATGGCTGCGCTTTGCAGATGGGCGGCAACGACCAGTGGGGCAATATGCTGGCCGGTACTGAACTGATTCGTAAAATTGCCGCTAAAGACGCTCACGCCGTAACGTTTCCGCTGATTACAACGTCCCTCGGACAGAAGATGGGGAAAACCGAGAAAGGAACAATCTGGCTGGATGGCAACTTAACCAGTCCGTACGAATATTATCAGTACTGGGTCAATTGCGATGACGCCGATCTGGAAAGATTTTTAAAGCTATTTACCTTCCTGCCGCTGGAAGAAATCAGTATTGTTAAGAAACTGACCGACGCTCAACTGAACATGGCGAAAGCTGTGCTGGCCTTTGAAGCGACGAAAATTACACATGGGGCAAAAGCCGCCGAGGACGCCTGGCGCGCTTCAATGGAAGCATTTCATTCCCGTCCGGTGGATGCCGGTATGTTTCCTTCCAGTTCTATTCCCCGTGAGTCGGCGGCAAGCGACACTTCGGCGATTCCCCGCTATAAAATTTCCCGCAAGGATTTGGAGACGGGCATCCAGATTTGCGCGACCTGTGCCAAAGCGGGATTGACCCAATCCATTTCTGAAACCAAACGCTTGATCGAGCAGGGCGGAATTTACATCAATGACCGGCAGGTAAAATCCATCGATGAGAAATTAACTACTGCCGATTTTGGCGGTAGTAGCGAATTGCGCGTGAGGAAAGGGAAGAAGAAGTATTTAATCATCGAAATGGATTGATCAAGGGGTCGTTGACCGGGCGCGCGTCCCGGTACGGGAGTGCAATGATAAATGGCAACATTCCTTGCCGGTAAAAGCCGAAGGCTTTTACATAACGTCCAGCTGCAGCGTTTCCTTCGCCCTTCGTCGTTGCGGCGTATAAAAGATACGCCTCACTCCTCAGAACTCAGGGGCCTTGCATCTGAACATTTTTAAACAGCCCCCCAAAAGGATTACTTAATAAATATCGGGTTTTGTTTTTTTTAGCGTAATCAACCCTTTCCGCTTTGAAGCATAATAAAAATAATGCAAGAAAAAATTGAAAAAAGAAAGAAGCCCTTCCAGTTCAAGCGTTCTTTCGCCCAAAAAAAATCAAAATCAAAACAGAAAGAATCTTATTACAAACCGGAAATAGCATCTTCTCTTAAAAATATTCTAGCTAAAATAGGAAAGCCGCACCCCACCCCTTTTGTCCCCGATGATTTCCAAATTAAAGCATTGGATGCGATCAAAAAAACCGATTGTCTGGTGATCGCGCCGACAGGTTCGGGAAAAACATGGATCGCGCGGGAAGCCATATTATCCGTACTGGAGAAGGGTGGTCGCGCCTGGTATGCCTCGCCGCTCAAAGCGCTTTCCAATTCCAAGTGGGTGGAGTTCGGCCTGCATTTCGATCCCGAAAACGTAGGTATCATCACAGGGGACACCAAGGAAAATACCGAAGCGCCGATTATTGTCGGCACCACGGAAATACTGCGCAATCAGCTCTACGACGCCATGCATCAGGGGCTGGACTTGAAATGCGATCTGGTAATTCTGGATGAAGCACATTTCTTAGGCGATGCTGATCGCGGTGTTGTCTGGGAAGAAATAATGATTTACCTTCCGGCGCGGATTAATCTGTTGCTTTTATCGGCGACAATCGGCAACGGTGAGGAAATAGCGCGATGGCTGGAAACAATCCGTAAAAAACCATGCGTGGTCATCAGGGAAGAAAAACGTCCTGTGCCACTCTATCCTCTTTTTCTTCATCCTTCAGGATGTTTGCATCCTTTTCTGGAAGGGAAAAAAGTTTCACCGACGGTTGCGGATTTTTTAAGAAGAACTAACGATAAAAGATTGCGCGGCGGTCCAATGCCGGATTACATCGGCATTATCCGAATTCTTGAACGGTTTAATCTTCTGCCGGCTATATTTTTTTTAAAATCACGCGCGGAATGCGATGCTGCCCTCACAGCGCGGGGAACGCTTTCGTCTCCGGAAAATTCCGTGGGATTCAATGATTCTCTCTATGAACTACTCGATCGTTTCCCGTCGCTTGCCAATCATCGGCAACTAAAAGCGTTACGCTCCTGGGGGCTTGCTGCTCATCATGGCGGGCAGCTCCCCGCTTGGAAGATGCTGGTGGAGGAAATGATGAATCGTGGGCATCTGCGAGTGATATTTGCCACATCCACCATTGCCGCGGGGGTTAATTTTCCGGCAAGGACCATCGTGCTTTTTAACTCTGATTTATTCAACGGGAATGATTTTAATCCGCTTTCGGCTACGGAATTTAGCCAGATGACCGGCCGCGCGGGAAGACGCGGGCAAGATAATATCGGCTTTATGCTGACAATTACCGGGAAATTTATGAATATAAATCATATCCGGTATTTGCTGTTTCAAAAACCGGAAGATATTTTAAGCCAATTAAAAAATGATTTCGCGATGGTTTTGAATCTACTTTTATCACAGACACCGGAAGACATTCGTAAAATATTCGAAAGATCATTCGCGGCTTATCAACAAAATATCCGGCACCATGGCTCTGATTATTCCGCTGCAAAAACACTTTGGAAAGATTTTTCGCGCCACTTTAAATTTTTGCAGAAAGAAGGCTTTGTGGATGAAGCCGGAGCGCTGACCGCAGACGGACATTGGGCTTCCAAGCTGCGACTGGATTATCCGCTCCTTGTGGCGCAGTGTTTACGCAAAAACGCTTTTCCTGAAGAAAACGAAAAACTTCTGGCTGCCGTTGTCGCTTTTTTTGCTTACGATCGTGATGACGATATGAAATTGACCATCAAGGATCTACCGCCGAAACTGACGCTATCATTTAAAAAGGTTGCGCTTGCCGTGCGACCGCTTATCCATCGCCTGGAAGACGCCGGCTTTCCGGTGGTAAAACTTCATGCATCTGCCGGAGCCGCTGTTTATTACTGGGCACAGGGACACAGTTGGGATTCTGTAATCAAAGCCACGGGTATCGCGGAAGGTGACATGGCAACACTGATTTTACGCACCGCGGATAATCTACGCCAAATAGCTTCGCTTAAGGATACATATCCGGAAATTGCCGAAAGCGCTTATAAAGCAAGAGATGCAATATTAAGGGAACCGGTACTTTTTCTGTGATACAAAAAGGTTATTGACCTGGTGTGTATTTCGGAAAAGAAGTGCAATAATGAATAATAATATTCCTTGCCGGTAAAAGCCGAAGGGTTTTACAATACGTCTATACCTTAAAGAGCACATGGTCTGCTGCGTTGCATTTCAATCTTTGTAGAAATTTAGCCGGAGGAAAATAATTTATTAAAATGATTTGCAAGACCAAATACCCAACGTACCTCTCATTGTAGTTTCATATGTGTTGAATGCTAGCCCTGATTCTTTCAGCAAGGTTGGCATGCCACCGTTTGATCGGTATGAATTATAATGGTGCGAGTGCATTATACCGATAGTATTTTCCAGCAAGCTTATTAGAAGGTTGGGGAAATTTTTCTGGACAGTGTAATCGGCAATAATGACCATATTTGAAACACGCTTCATCTCTAGCAAGATTGGAAGTCGTTTTTCTGTTGGAATTTCATGAAAAAGGAGAGTTGCCATCGAAATATCGAAACTGCCGCTCGCGAAACGGGAAAGATCACTAGCGTCACCAACTTCAAATGAAAGATTGGTGAAACCATAACGAAACTTCATATTCTCAGCGTATAGCTTCATGCGATCTGATAAGTCAAGACCTGTTCCTAGTTCAATGCGTGAAGCTAAAGCGAATAGTTGTCGTCCTGTTCCCGATGCGACATCAATGATTTTCGAGTTGTCGGGCACATGTTTTGAAAGTGATAAACTTGTTTCCTTCATTATAGGGTCCCAGAATTTTGCGTATAGGTAACCGGCATAAAAATCGTTTTTTGTAATTACTTCTGCCAATTAAAAATCCTCCTTATATAAATGAAATATTAAAATTTATTCTTTAACGACCTTAATAAAGCTTTTTATACTATATATAAAGTTAAAGTTCAGTATTTATATGTTTTTTGATAAAAATTACTTTTAATAAAAATATACAGCTTGATCTTCACGCGTTGCATCCGGACATTTGTTTCTCGCCATAATGTTGTTTTCTGATTTTCTCATTTTACAAAACATTTCAATTAGTGATAATCAGTAAATGGCTGAAATCTAATTTAATATGTGGTACATCTATTCAAAATCTTCATGCGAGCATAAATAATATTTAACAGCTTCTTTTTAAAAAATATCAAAATTAGACTGTAAAACGGGGATAAATTGCTGGTGAAATTTAAATTGGATTAATGAAGTGAGGATAATATGGAAAAGAAGTCATGGCTAAAAATTATTGTTATCAATTTGGTAATTGCGTTATCCTTGGTTACTATTACTGAGATAATAATAAGAGTTGTTGCCGCAAGATCTAATGTTTTTAACATTAACATTGGCGCGGCAATGGACTTCCATCCAACTCGGGGGACTCAATTAAAGGCTAATTACAAAGCGGAGGGTATATCTATCAATTCTTATGGAATTTTAGGTCCTGAAATAGAATTGAAGCCAAACCCATCGGGAATTAGAATATTAACGATTGGTGACTCGACTTCTTTTCATCCACAAAGCAGAAATTATTCGAGGGTTTTAGAAGATAAACTGAAAGAATTTTTCCCAGGTCATAACATCGAGGTGATTGTTGGTGCCGTTCCAGGCTATAATTCATATAAAGCGCTGGATTGGTATAAAGAGTTTCTTTATAAATTAAATCCGGATATCACGATAATTTATATCGGTTGGAATGATATTTTAAGTATACATCCATTCAATAAGACTGAATTATTTCGTCAAAATATTAAGACAAGATCATTTCTACAGAAACTTTATGTGGTGCGTTTACCTTATTATTTTATGAGGGAATATGAAAGAAAAAAAGTTGCTGATTTATCACCGTTATCTGCGGAAGAAAGGAATACAATAAATCATTTTTATCCTTATCATTATTCAAATAATTTAAAAATCATGATTGAAAAACTGAAGAATCAAGGCTCTGTTGTTTATTTAATCACTTTACCAGGATTAATTACATACAATCCAACAAATGATGAATTGAAAAGAATGTATTACGGCGTGGGGATGAATAATAAATTAGCCTTATATAAGGCTGTTTATAATAAATATCACAAAGTGCTGGAGGAAGTAGCAACAAGTACAAATACCCCAACCATTGATTTGAGGGAGATAATTAAAAGCCCGGAGCAACGTGAAATATTCACCGATACAATGCACTTCAATATAGCAGGATCTGAAGTGTTTGGTAATTATATAGCGAATTATTTAAAGGCTGATTTAAATAAAATGATTATCCGAAAAAGATGAATTACCACTAGATATTAATTGATTTTTCAATTCGAATAAAATTAAACATTTCCAACGAAAATTTTCATTATTGTTCATTAGTAAACTTGAAACTTTATTAGTAAGGAATCAAAATCGATCTTTATCCTTCGCATCTGGTCATTTGTTTCTCCCTGTAATATTCCCTTATTTTATAAATTCATTCAACCTTTCAATTTGCAATAGTCAAAAAATGGCGGAACTATAACCTGACATGTGGTATAAATATAAATCAGATAAACATCTCTGATCATATTTAAATTTAGTGGAATATCACTGGAGGGATAAATCATGAAAAAAATCCTTAAAATTACAGCTATTGTCTTTGTCGTTCTGCTCGTTTTAATCGTCGTTGTTTCTTTATTTGTGAAGTCGTATCTGACGGAAGATCGAATGCGTGCACTTGTTTTAGAGACAACGGAGAAATCTCTTAACAGGAAGGCTGCGCTCGGCGGCATTAATGTCAGCCTTTTCCGGGGAATCGTTGTCAAAGACTTTGAGATCATGGAAAAGAACTCTAAGTCTGCCTTCCTCAAGACTAAGGAATTTGTTCTTACCTATCAAATTCTCCCTCTGTTAACCAAAAAACTGGTCATTGATAAACTGAGCATCAAGGATGTTGAAATTTACGTGACGGCCAATCCTGATGGTACTTATAATTTCTCTGACATGGTAAAGAAGGATAAATCTCAGGATCAGAAAGACGAAAAGGAGAAGACTGGGGGTCTTCCTATAGACCTGAATGTAAAGGATATAGAGATCAAGAATGCTAAACTTGGCTACGTTGATACAATAGGGAAATTAAAAAAAGCCAATGTAATCATGAATGCGGACTTGAAAATTACCGGACTTTCAAAAAATATCCTGTCCTCGGAGGGATCTTTCGATACTACCGTAGCAGAAGCGTTGCTGAAGGATGGAGATAAAAACTTTAAGGATATTAAAACAACTGTCCGCTACAAAATTGACTTGGACATGACCTCAAAGCAAATCACCCTCCATTCCATGAGTCTGGATATAGCGAAAATTCCCGTCAATATCACGGGCACCGTCAACTATAATTCCTCGACAGCGTATTCTCTGGTCATGAATGTGCCTAACTGCAATCTCTCCGAGATCAAACAGGATGTCACTTCGGCATTTATTCCAAAAGGAATGGTTCTTGGGGGCAATATTTCCATGCTTCTTAATGTCGACAAGAAGCCCGAGAAAGAAAGTCCTGCAAATTTCAACGGCAATGTGAAGATGAACAGAGCCACTTGTGCTTATAAAAACGTGAATCTTGTTTTGGACGGAACTGTAAAACTGACTCCGGAAATGATGTCACTCGAAGGATTAAAACTTGTTGCGGGCCAGAATAGGGCTGATATTTCGGGATCAGTGAGAAATTATAAGGAATATCCCGATGTGAACGTGAATATTAAAAGTCCCCTTATTGCGCTTGACGAACTTTTTGTCACTACTACTTCCGCTAAAGCGCAGGAAACGGCCAAACCCGCTGACGTTAGAAAAGAACCGGAACCGATGAATTTGAAACTTAAAGTAAATGCATCACTGGATATCGGCAAAACAGTATACAAGGGCGTTTCCATAACCGATTTCAGGTCTCGATATGAGCTGAAAAATAATGTGTTTAATATAGTCTATCTGAAAGGCAATACACTAAGTGGCGCTTTTGCACTGAAGGCATCTATGAATCTTGCTCAGAAGGGAACAACGTATAACATGAATGCTGATTTAAACGAAGTAAAAATCGAGGAGATTGTCAATGCTTTTGCACCAAAAGCCAAGGGTAAGATCTTCGGAATATTGTCCGGCAAGGCCGCTGTCAGTGGTTCGGGTACAGTTCCTGCGAACCTCAAGCGCAACCTGAAAGGGAATGGCGAATTTGCAATAAAAGACGGCTCCCTGAAAAATACTGAGCTGAGCGCCGGTCTTCTGGCTATTCTGGGCTTGACAGATATGAAGGAAATTCCGATTGATAAGGCAAACAGCAAATTCACAATATCCAATGGAATCGTAAACCTCACAACCCTTATCAATAGTAAAGATATGTTGATTGATGAGACTGGAAGCGTTGGGATGGATGAAAAACTGGATCTTGGCATTCTCGTAAAGGTTTCAGACAGGCTTGCACCCAAACTTGTCAGTCAGTCGTCTATCGCCACCTTCCTCTCCAGCGAAAAAGGATGGACAGCCATACCGCTGAGAGTTGGAGGCACTATCTCCAAGCCGTCTTATGGTATAGATACTAGAGTTGTTGGCAGGAAAGTTAAGGAAAGCATACAGAAAAAGGTCGGGGATGAACTCCAAAATATTATTTTTAAAGACAAAAGTAAAACATCTCCCACGGAGCAGAAAAAAAGTTCAAGTCCCGCAGATCGCCTCAGGGAACTATTCGGTAAATGAAATACGCGTGAACTCGCTATGACAAATTGGTAGGCCACATGGAAAAACTTTCGATGATAACTGATTTTGTTCCGGCGGGAGACCAGCCGCAGGCGATTTCAGATTTAGTAAAAGGTTTGGAAAAGGGAAAAGAGCATCAGGTGCTTCTGGGTGTGACCGGTTCCGGTAAAACTTTCACCATTGCCAATGTTATAGAACGCGTACAGCGTCCAGCGCTCATCATCGCTCACAATAAAACTTTGGCGGCGCAGTTATATGAAGAATTCAAAGGCCTCTTTCCCGAAAATGCCGTGGAATATTTTGTCAGCTATTACGATTATTATCAGCCGGAAGCTTATTTGCCGGTTACGGATACTTACATCGAGAAAGATTCAGCCATTAATGAAGAGATTGATAAACTACGCCATGCTGCAACGCATTCTCTTTTGACTCGGCGTGATGTTATCATCGTTGCCAGTGTTTCCTGCATTTACGGTTTGGGCTCGCCTGACGCCTATCTGGGTATGATAGTACAACTGGAAGCGGGCAAGGAATTTTCGCGGGATGAGCTTTTGAGAAGACTTGTCGAAATTCAGTATGAAAGAAACGATATTGATTTTCATCGAGGCACATTCCGTGTCCGTGGCGATATTGTGGAAATATTTCCTCCTTATGAAGATGAACAGGCTTTGCGGATAGAATATTTCGGCGACACGATTGAATCAATGTCACTCATTGATCCCTTGCGAGGCAAAAAAATCAGCGCGGTCACTAAAACAGCCGTCTATCCCGGCAGTCACTATGTTTCTTCACGCGAAAATCTTCATAGGGCGATCGCCGATATTCGTGCGGAGCTGGCGCTTACACTTGTCGAGTATAGAGAACAAAACAAACTGCTGGAAGCACAGCGACTGGAGCAGCGCACCAACTTTGATCTGGAGATGATGGAGGAGATGGGGTATTGTCAGGGCATAGAAAACTATTCCCGACATCTAACCGGCCGCCGTCCCGGCCAGCCGCCGCCCACGCTTATGGAATATCTGCCACATGATGCTCTGATAATTATTGATGAAAGCCACGCTACTTTGCCGCAAATTTCCGGTATGTACAAGGGTGATCGCTCGCGTAAAGAAACACTAATTAAATACGGATTTCGTCTGCCTTCCGCGTTGGATAACCGGCCGTTGCGCTTTGACGAATACGAAGCATTGGCTAATCAGAGAATATATATTTCCGCGACACCGGCGCTGTATGAAACGCAAAAAGCAGAAGGTGTCCGCGTGGAACAAATCATCCGTCCGACAGGATTAATGGATCCCGAGATTGAAGTAAAACCGGCCAAACATCAGGTTGACGATTTGCTCGCGGAAATCAAAGAAAGAATTGAAAAGAACGAACGGGTGCTGGTAACTACGCTAACCAAGCGAATGGCGGAAAATCTGACCGATTACTATGCCGGTCTGGATATTAGAGTGCGTTATCTTCATTCCGATATTAAGACTCTGGAGCGCGTGGAAATTATCCGCGATTTGCGTCTTGGAGAATTCGATGTTCTTGTCGGCGTGAATCTTTTGCGCGAAGGGTTGGACATTCCCGAGGTTTCTCTGGTAGCGATTCTGGACGCGGACAAGGAAGGATTTCTGCGTTCGGAACGTTCTCTTATCCAGACCAGCGGGCGCGCCGCGCGAAATATTGCCGGAAAGGTTATCATGTACGCCGATAAAATCACAAAATCGATTCAGGCCTGTCTTGATGAAACAAAACGCCGCCGCATTATTCAGCAAAAATATAATGAAGAAAATAATATCACGCCGGAAACAATTAAAAAATCAATCAGCAATGTTCTGGGTTCTATCTATGAAGCCGATTATGTGACGGTGCCTACAGGGGTTAAAGAGGAAATCGCCACATTAAAAGACGAAGATTTGCGGGCTTTAATCGCGAAACTTACAAAAGAAATGAAACAGGCTGCAAAAAATATGGAATTTGAGCACGCCGCCGAACTACGCGATGAGTTGAAAGAACTGAACAAAATTATGCTGGAGATGGGGTGAAATTTTCATCGTGAGGTATTATTCAGGCGTCGTAGCGATCTGTGAAGGGATAACACATTCATCGGCTAGTATAGCGTCTCGTAAATGTCTATACAATATGTCATTTCGAAGTCCCGCATGTGCGCGATCATACTCCGCGAGAAATCTTAATTATCGTAAGAATATACAAGATATCTCCCGCTAGTCGATATGACAATGTTTCATTGAGACACTACACTAGCAATATTTGAAAAAAGCAGAATAATAATTAAAAATGTGATAATAATTACAAAGAATTCATTATTAATAAATAAATTTTCTTTGAGGGATATGAGTAACCTGATTCGATTGTGCCGGATTATCGCTTTCTCAGCATTCTTTGTTCTTTTATCCATATTTATTTGGGGTTGCCAAAGCAGATATGAAGGGTTGGATACTAGTGTCTATCAATACCGCGACACAAAAGACCTTGTTAAATTTGTTTATGACGCCTCTCTGATAGTTAAAAAGGATGGTTTAAAAAGTCTGGAATATTTTCGCAATAACCGCCAGCTTAATTTTACGCCCGATCGCTACCTTTACATTTATGATATGAAGGGCGTGAATATCTATCACGCCGGTATGCCGAATCTTGAAGGTAAGAACCTTTGGAATCTCACAGATAAAAACGGCAAAAAACCGATTCAAATGGTGGTTGCCGCCTTAGCTGATAAAAACAATCCTCATGCCTGGGTTCATTATTCCTGGTGGGAGCCTGGTAAATTCTATCCCGTCCCCAAGTCGTCCTGTCATTTCAAAGTTACAACTCCTGAAGGTCGGGAGGTATTCGTCGGCGGCGGTTTGAATTATCCTCACGAAGAAAAAGAATTCATCAGGATTATCGTCGATGATGCCGCTCAGTTGATTAAAGAAAAAGGAGAATCAGCTCTTTCCGAGATAGCTGACCCTGCCTCTCATTACAATTTCCGGGATGTGAAAGTATTTGCTTTTACCCCGGAGGGTAAACTATTTATTTCACCGGTGATGAACGATAGTCTTACTGAGTTCAAACTAATGGATTGTACCGATGAAATGGGACATAAACCTTTCGAGAAAGCATTGAGAGAACTAAAAAATAAAGATTCAGTTTGGGAGATCTTTCTTGCCAAGAACCGCTATCAGCGGACACTTGTCAAGAAAAGTTTATATCTGCGTAAAACATATATAGCCGGTCAGGAGATCTATGTGGGTGCGATAACGGAACTTCCCCAACCACCGATATGATTGAGGAACCTTAATGCCAGAAAATAATAAATATGAGTATTCTGTAAATGAAGTGCCGCCGGTAGGGCATTTGTTATTGTCGGCGTTTCAGCATGTTCTGATAATGGTTGTCGCAATCGGCATACCGATAATTTTCGCCGGTCAGCTCAATGAAACACCGGCATTTACTGCTTCACTGGTTACATTTTCCATGCTTGCCTCGGGTATCGGGTCTATTATACAGGCGCTAAGGCTGCCTTATCTGGGCTCCGGTTATTTATGTCCGAATCTTTGCGGTCCTTCTTATTTAAGTCTTTCGCTTTCTGCGGCATGGATTGGCGGTCTGCCTTTGATGCGCGGTATAACTATCGTTGCCGGTGTGATCGAAATATTTCTCGCGCCGGTAATTCAAAAATTGAAAAGCGTATTTCCGATATACGTTGTCGGTCTTGTTGTCGCACTGGTCGGAATCAGCATTGTTCAGATTTCAATTACATCGTTTTTCGGTCTTACTTTTCAAGGTGACGCCATACGCAACATAGATATTTTAATCGGAGGCGTTTCATTATTAATAATGGTTTTCTGCAATATCTGGGGCAGGGGATTTGTAAAGGTTTATTGTTTGATTATCGGAATTTTCTCGGGCTGGATTCTGGCTCTGATACTCGTTCCCGAGAATTGGCAAAATCTGATTTCGGTAACAAACGGTCCGCTTTTCGCGATGCCGCAATTTCATTCTCTTCTCAACCCGATAACCTTCCATTTCAATCTGATGATTCCGTTAATTGTTATTGCCATCGGCAGTACTTTGAAAACATTTGGTAATCTTCTGGCAGCGCAAAAGATGTCGGAACCTGAACTTAAAGAAGTTAATTTTGTACCTATCCGTAACGGTATTATCGCTGACGGTCTTGCGACATCAATATCTGGATTATTGGGCTCAATGGCAGTTGATACATCATCCAGCAACATCGGTCTGGCCGGTGCTACCAAGGTGCTCAGCCGTTGGATCAGCGTTGTGGCTGGAGCGATTTTTATTGTGCTTGCTTTTTTCCCGATGCTGACCAACGCTCTTTCGCATATACCCAAGCCTGTTTTGGGTGCTTCGCTTATTTTCAGCGGATGTTTTATGATTTGCGCCGGATTAATACAGATGCTGAACGAAAATTGGGATCAGCGTAAAACTTTTGTGGTTGGGATCGCTTTATTTTTTGGCTTGAGCACCGCTTTTCTGCCTTCGCTTTACGCCCGGGCGCCAAAGCTTATCCAGACATTCTTTACAGATCCATTACCGACAGCAACGATCCTTGCCGTAATCCTGAATCAAGTTTTTAACCTGGACATACTTTACAAAAAAATAAGAAAAAAAGATTAGCTTGTTTCATCCAGAAATATTCATAACGATTAAAAGAATTGTACGCCATGTCAGAAAACATCGTGTTAAAAGAAAAAATGACTTCCGCTCCGCGCTTTCCAGGGGTGTATATAATGAGAGATGCGCAAGGAAAGATTATCTATGTCGGTAAGGCCAACGATTTAAAAAGTCGAATCAGTTCTTATTTTACCGGTAAGGATACACGGCCCATGGCGCCTTTTCTAATGGCGCGTGTTCATGATATTGACTTCATTACAACATCCACGGAAAAAGAAGCGCTGATATTTGAAAACAATTTAATCAAGCGTCATCGTCCCCGTTATAACGTAACTTTTCGCGACGATAAAACTTATTATCATTTATTGCTTGATCCTGCGGAGAGGTTTCCACGCCTGCAACTGGTGCGTAAACGATTAAAGGATGCTGCACTTTATTTCGGCCCTTACCCTTCGGGACTGGCGGCAAAAGAAACTTTACGTTTTGTCCAGCAGGTCTTTCCTTTGCGTTCCTGCCGTAATCGTGATTTTAAATTGCGTCCAAGGCCTTGTCTGGAATATCAGATGGGAAGATGTCTTGCGCCATGTAAAGGATTAGTAGATGAAAAATCGTACAGGAAACTCGTTGAAAGTGTCGTAGCGTTTTTACAGGGGCGTCGCCGCGAATTGATTTCTGAATTGAAGAAACAAATGAATGAGGCGTCGCAGGATCTTAATTACGAAGAAGCGGCGTGCTTGCGTGACCGGATTGCCTTTCTGGAGCAAGTGCTGGAAAAGCAAAACGTTGACTGGGGTGTTGAAAAAGATCAGGATATCGTAGGTCTTTACGAACAGGATGATAATTATCAGATTTGTATTTTGTTTGTGCGTGAAGGAAAGCTTCTGGGCAGCAAATCATTCATACCGATTAAAGTAAAAACGGATACGGTTGAAGTTGTTTCATCGTGCCTGATTCAGTATTATGACAGTGACGTCGGCATTCCCGATGAAATTATCATCCCCTGCCGTTTGCCGGATGAACAAGTAATTATTGAATGGCTGACAGAAAAGAAAAATAGAAAAGTGACACTGACGGTGCCTTCTATTGGAACAAAAAACGCTCTTCTGGATATGGCTAGTGACAACGCCAGAAACCTCTGGGAGGCAGCGCACAAAAGTCGCCAGCAGAAAACGGCAGCGCTGCAAATTCTTCAGGAAAAATTATCGCTGTCAAAACTGCCGCGACGAATGGAATGCTACGACATTTCCAATATCAGCGGAAAGCATGCCGTAGGTTCAATGGTTGTTTTTCAGGATGGAGAACCGGATAAGAACAGCTACCGGCGTTATCGGATAAAGACTCTCTCTGAACCTGACGATTACACGATGATGTATGAAGTTCTTTCACGCCGGTTTGCAAGTAGAGAAAATCTGCCGGATTTCGTTGTTGTTGACGGTGGTAAGGGACAGCTTAATGTTGCTCTTTTAGTGTTGAAAGATTTGAAAATCAAGATAGATGTTATAGGGTTGGCTAAGGAGGAGCGTGCCACGCCGTCCGGCAAAGGAGTTCTAAAAAAGAAAGCCGGAAAGTCGGAAGATCGAGTTTATCTGCCGGGACGCAAGGATGCCGTTTTCTTATCTACTTGGCCGCAGGCATTACGGGTTCTTCAACAAGTACGCGATGAAGCGCATCGCTTCGCTTTGAGTTATCACCACCAGGTAAAACGAAAAAATGATCTGCTTTCGATTCTTGATAATATTCCTGATGTAGGTGAAGAGCGCAAGAAAGCATTATTGAAACATTTCGGTTCAGGCAAGCAAGTAAAAGAATCATCTCTGGATGAATTGCAAAAAGTGCAGGGAATTGGTAAAGAATTAGCTGAAAAAATTTATAATGCTTTGAATAAATAGGATATGTCACTGAATGTCCTCCGCTGGCGGAGGTGTCACGCAGTGACGGAGGTGGATAAAGAACTTCCAGTCTGTAACTTGGCTGAAAATTACCTCTGCATTAACACATCCACCCCCTTAATCCCCCGCCAGCGGGGGACATTTACAGTTAAAAGACCGTCAATTAAATTAAAACGTGAAAGTGATTATTTAATATGAGTTTGATAACAATTATTATTCTGGCTATTGGACTGGGCGTGGATGCATTTTCCGTGGCGATAGGCATCGGTGCCGCTAATGGTAAAAAATCATGGGCCCCGGTGTTGAGACTGGCGGCGGCTTTTGGTATTTTTCAGTTTGTCATGCCTATTATCGGCTGGATGGCCGGTCTGACAGTCGTCGAAATCATAGCGTCGTTCGATCACTGGATCGCTTTTACGCTACTGGCTTTGGTCGGTGGAAAAATGATCTGGGAGGGATTCGAAAAAGAAAACGATGAGGAGAAAGCGGATCAGACGCTCGGTTGGCCACTGCTGATGCTTTCCATTGCCACCAGTATTGACGCACTTGCTGTGGGATTCAGCTTTTCCGTTCTGAAAACTCCAATTTTACTGCCGGCGGTGATTATCGGCATTGTGTGTTTTCTGATGACAGTTACAGGTATGATCTTCGGTAAGGTGCTGGCGAAAATATTCGGTAAAAAAGTAGAAATATTCGGTGGCTTGGTTTTAGTCGCAATCGGAGTAAAAATTCTTATGGACCATGGGGTATTACTTTATGCATCATAAAATTATGGAAAGAAGAAATCATAGATTATTACCCGTTACGAAGAAATCATTCTGGGTAGCACTTTTGCTCGTAAGTCTTCCTCTGTTTTCATGCTCAACTTTATTACCTAAACAATATACCGCGGAAACTACCCAAGGCCAATGTCTGCCGGTTTTCCCCGATAAAAATTGCTGGTATGGAGGAGATGGCGCATATTCCATTCCACTGGATAAAGAGCGCAGCCTGTGGGTGTTTGGAGATACGTTTGTCTCTTGTGAAGGATACAGAAAAGATCGCATTGATATGGATGTTATCCTGGGAACAACCGTGGCGATTTCCACCTGCTCTGTTAATAACGAATTTAAAATTCAATATTATTTGAAAAATAAAGGCGGAAGATTTGTATCATCGTTTGGTGAAAACGAATGGCTGTGGCCGCAGGACCCTTTTATCGTTAATAATGTTTTATATATTCCCTTGATAGCAATAACTCCTGGAGATAAAGAAGGAGAGGTTTTTAATTTTAAAATATCCGGTCACAAATTTGCACGAATAAATAATTTCTCTGCCGCTGATCCCCGTGAGTGGAATTACAATTACATTGATTTAACACCGGCAATACCGCCGGAGATCAACGCTTTTGCAACGACTTCCGTTCTTCATGATAATTATATTTATTTTTATCCGTTCTATGTTTATTCGAAAGATAAGGTGAGTGTTTTGGGTAATATTATTGCCCGTATTCCTGCTGATAAAATTGATAATCCTGTCGGTGCGGTGGAATATTATACCAAAGAAGGAATCTGGGAAAATAAACTGAATCCCGAAAAGGTTAAGGTTGTGCTTGATGCCTGTGTTTCTGAATTAAGTGTAAGATACCATGCCGCTGATAAGAAATGGAGGGCTGTTTATTTAACAACACAAAACAAAGGTGACAAATTATTGTATCAGACAGCAGATAAGCTGGAAGGTCCCTGGAGTGAGCCAAAAGTTTTAGGATTGCCGATTCCGGAGGTTGATCCTAAGAGTAATCTATATGACAAAGGGAATTTTTGTTATGCCGGGAAAGAGCATATCGAATTTTCAGGGGATAAAAATATGGTTGTGACTTACGTCTGTAATTCAGCGGACGATATGCAAAGCCAAACAAGTTTCCTGCGCCGTAATCTTTTTCTCTACCGTCCGGTGGTAAACAATATAAACTATTGAAATGCAAATTGGTTTTAATAATGGATTTCCGATCAGGTTGGGAATGACAAAATCATAAAATTATACAAGTGCGATATTAAAAATAGAACGCGGCGTTTATTATTTTATACTTTAATTCAACTTTTAAATCAAAGATGATATCGAGGCGGCTAGGCGGAGGCGACGAAGCGTATTACTAATACGTTGAGGTAGCCGACAACGACGCCAACAAAGATAGCGCTTTGAGTTGGAAGTTGAATCAGATTCCAAGCCATCTGACAAAGTTATACGCCGCAATCCCGCCCAAGTAGGAAACAAGAAGAGTAATGATAATGGAGGAATAAAACCATTTATTGCTGTTCATTTCTTTTTTCAATACGGCGATTGTCGCAGCGCAGGGTATGAAGAGCATCATCACCACAAGAAACGCCGCTGCTGATTCCGGACTCATTATGGTGGGCAGTATATTGGATAAGCCATCCCTACCCACGGAATAAAGAACTCCCAGCGTGGCCACAACATTTTCCTTTGCCACCAGACCGGTTAAAAGTGCGGTAATCATCTTCCAGTCAAGTCCCAGCGGCACGCCCAGCGGCTGGAGCAATTTCCCGAATGAAGCAAGAAAACTTTCTTCCACAACTCCCTTCGGAAAATACGATAAAAACCAGATAATCAGGGAGACGCCCAGAATTACGGTTCCCGCTTTGCGGATAAACGATAATGTCCGCGACCAGATAACCATCATGATAGTTTTTACATCTGGAGTGTGGTAGATGGGCAATTCCATTATAAACGGCGCATCCTGTTTCCAGAGAGTTTTATTGACAAATATTCCGGCAATACCGAGCACAACGATATTCAGAGCCACAATGCTCCAGGATACATAAGCGGCATTTTCTCTAAAGACGGCGGCAGAGACAAGTGTCAATACGGCCAGCCGGGCAGTGCAGGGAACAAACGGAATTAAAAGCAGGGTAATCATTCTGGCCTTGCGTGTTTCGATAATCCGCGTGCCCAGAACAGCGGGCACATTACAGCCGAATCCCAGGAACATGGGAATAAAGCTTTTACCATGCAGGCCGACAAGATGCATGATTCTGTCCATGACAAAAGCCGCGCGCGCCATATAGCCTATATCTTCCAAAAGAGCCATGATGGTGAAAAATATCAGCAGAACCGGCAGAAAAGTAAGCACAGAACCAGCTCCGCCGATGACACCGTTGAGCAATAAGCCCCCGATCCAGACCGGCCAGCCAGTTGTAAAAGGTTCACAGAATTTTATTAAATGCTGAATCTGATTGCTTAGCCAGCCTTGAAGAGGAACGCCCACCGCGTAGGTGAGAAAAAAAACAAAAGCCATGACCGCGAGCAGAACGGGAATGCCGAATATAGGACGGGTAAGAATGTGGTCAATTCTGTCAGTAAGAACCACCTGTCCCATTTTAAAACGGGACACGACCGCTCTGGTAATTTTTTCAATCCAGTCATAACGGCCGTTAACGACGGCATGAAGAGCGTCTTCGTGCTTGATCAGAAGGCTTTCTATTTCATCACGCGCTGATTTTTGCGCCTTGCCTTCAACCATTTTGGAAACCTCAGGATCGCCTTCCATCAATTTTACCGCTATCCATTCAGATGTGTAAGGTTCCTGAATATAAGGCCGGACAAGCTTCAGTATGTCATGATAAATTTGCAGATGATCGGTAGAGACTTCCGGTAAATCAGGGTTATATTTATATTCACTTGACGCAATCGCAGAAATCTGGCTTACCAGTTCTTTAATACCACTGTTGCGTTTAGCTACCATGGGAATAACAGGAATTCCCAGCGAATCCTGTAATGCCCGTGTGTCAATTTCAATGCCTTGTGCGGAAGCAACATCCAGCATATTGAGGGCAACAATGACCGGACGATTGAGTAACAGAACCTCTGATAAAAGATAAAGGCCTCTTTCCAGAGCAGCCGCGTTTAATACAAGTACTACCAGATCGGGTATTTCCTGGATGATGAAATCACGGGCAACTCTTTCTTCTTCAGAAAACGCCGTAAGGCTGTAAGTTCCCGGCAAATCAACAATCCTGATTAAAACATTATCGGCGCGATGAGTTCCTTCTTTTTTCTCTACCGTTTTTCCCGGCCAGTTCCCGACATGCTGGGATAAACCGGTAAGAATATTAAACACGGTTGATTTACCTACATTGGGCTGGCCGACAAGAGCTACGAAAATTTCCTTTTCAATAGGCGGCAGGCAGACTTCGATTTCCGGATCAATTTTATAAACCATTATTTTTGACGCTTCGCCCTGGCCCAGCGCGATACGTGTATTGGCTACCTGAATAACAATTAGGCCGCCGCTGGCTTGGGCGACACGGAATCTGGCGTTCGTTACTATGCCCATTCCAGCCAGACGGCTGGTTATAGCAGCGCCGCCCTCAATGGAATGAATAACTCCCTGATCGCCCTCGTGTAGTGATGTTATATTAATATAATCGCTCATTATTTCATACTTTCCAAATTATCTTACGCTGACGCGATATTTTTTCAGCAGGAATTCAGTTCCGTAGGAACTTTTTGTGCGGCGCAGATTTTTATTGCCCATATCCTCTTCCAGATTAAGGTACTTATATTCAGACTGCAATCTTTTTGCTGTGTCGTTAAACATGAACTCGTAAATGCCGTGATATTTAGTGGATGCTTTGGCAAAATGCAGGCAAAATGTGTCCGTATTAAGAGCTTCACCGATAATAAATCCTGCTGGTTCGTTGACAATGTAATATATTATTCCCCAGAGAGCAAGCCCGGAGAATTTTTGCAGTGCCTCTCTACACTGCTCAAAATCGGTTTTTTCCGGCGTTGATTTGGAATTGTTCTGCCATTTTTGTAGCACAGTTACCGCATCCTGAAAATTATCTGCCGATATTGGTTTGCCTTCAGGCGCATATGAAGATAGAAACTGGTGTAAGTGGTTTCTGTGGCGCAGGTATTGTTTTCCCTTAAAACTTGCCATTTTTTCGGTAAGATAAATGTAGTCAGACTCGCTTTCGTCGTAGCTGATGATAAATTTGTCCTCCGGGAAATAAGAAAGCCATTCCTGGGGAATAGGAAAGAAAAAATTTCGTTTATCTAAAATTTCATTGAATGTTTTAATATCGCAGCCGCGCGGATCGTTTAACGGCATTATGTAATTTTGTTTTTGTTTATTCTGACCGGAAACAAATAATCCGCAGTCCATTGACAGGAATTCGTAATTACTTATCTTGCGGAATAAATAAACATTGGCGAAGGTATAATCGGAAATCTGTAAATTCATTTTATGAAAACGATTTGTCAAACAAGCATGATGCTTCAAATCAACGGTTTCGATGTTTCCCATGTAGATATTATTTTAGTCCTTTCTTCAGACGGCTCAGAGTATAAATTTATGATGGTTATCTTTGAGCCAGCGTTTTTGCGCTTTGTGTTCCGGCATGATGGAATCTACCCGTTGCCAGAATTTCGGCGAATGATTTTTTTCTATGATGTGCATCAGCTCATGCACGATCACGTAATCAATTATATCAGGCGGCGCCATCATCAGCCGGAAACTGAAGGAAAGATCGTTATCTGTTGAACAGGAACCCCAGCGTTTTCCGGCTGACGTTATAGTAATATTTCTATAATGCAATTTAAGCTTCCTGCTGAAAAAATAAACACGTTGACAAATATATTCGCGTGCTTTTTTCTTATACCATGAGACAAAATAATGTTTTCTTAAATTCCTGTCTTCCTGCGCGTTAAGGTAAAAACAATTATTCCAGAAAAAAACGCCGGCTGTATCAAAAGGTTCAAAAAAAACTTCCAGTGGATAAGATTGACCCAAATAGTAAAACTTTTCGCTCGTTTTATATTCCGGTGCCTTGTTTTTAATTGCTTCCTCTTTATGTCTCTGTATAGTTTTATTTATCCAGTTTTGTTTTTCCTGCACGAAATGGTTTATTTCATCAATCGGTGTTAAGTAGGGTGCGGCAATGACTACCGACTCTGATTTATCGTTGATTTGGAGGGAAATTGTTTTTCTTCTTTTCCTGCTTCTCTTGATTTTGTAGGTTATATTCATCAAAATGTTTTCCGAAAGATTCTGTCCCGTCTTATTATTCCCACAATAAAATATATGGCGTCATTCACACTTATTTTGCTTGCATTATTACCATAATTTGTTGTCTAAAGCGAGCAGGAAAGGCCTTTTCATTAATTTAAATTTATGCTAGCTTAAAAAAAAAATCATGAGGCGAAATGGCAAAAATCACCAAATGTCCATGGGGTAATTTTGAAGTTTTATTGGATGTCCCTGATCATAAAGTAAAAAGGATTGTCGTTGAACCCGGTGGATGTCTGAGCTTACAGCTTCATCATCTTCGTTCCGAGCACTGGTTTGTTGTTGCAGGAAAGGGAATGGCGATTGTTGACGGCAAAAAGAAATCATTACATGCAGGAAGATCAATTGATATTCCTCAAAAATCCAAACACCGCGTTCATAATTCTTCCGACGAAGATTTAATTATTATCGAAGTGCAAACGGGTGAATACTGTGGTGATGACGATATTGAGCGGTTCGAAGATAAATATGGACGGATTTAATAGCATTTCTCATGTAAGTCGCCACCTTTCGATCCGAAATAACACAATTCATTCAATGTTCTGCCGTATGTATTTCATTGACATACAAGGTGTATTTTTTTATATTTTAACGAATTGATTGGCAGTGTTAATATAAAGAGTGAAAAAGATAATTCTGAAGTAAGAGGGAGAATGGATCTTTATGCACGAGGGGAAAAAAGCTAAACCATCAGGGGGAAACAAAAAAAAGAGCGCGGAAAAATCGAATGTGGAAGAGAGAAGGAGAGCGGACCGACTGAGAGAGGATAATGAGATCACCATAACTATTGTTTCCGGAGGAGAAAATACCCCTCAAGAAGAAGTCCTCTATAACTTCACCAAGGATATATCTGTGGGCGGTGCCAGAATCCAGACCAACATTCTTTTGCCTATCAATGCCCTCCTCAAAATAAATTTAGCATTGAAGAGTTTGCGTCGAAATATAATCGCTTATGGAATAGTAAAATGGAACAAAATTATTACTGATAATGAATCATATGAAATAGGTGTGGAATTCGTCGATACACCCGACGAATCAATCAAAATACTGGAAGATTATATTTCGTGTAAACAAAAATATACACAGCTCAACCCCGTTGGTATGCCGTTTTGGATGTTTGCGAAATTTAACAAATAATTATCTTAATTGATGAATATGATGCCTGCCACTGAAGAGCTGTGGTAAAACTCTTCCAAAAGATTCGGGATATATTTAATTAATTTTCTTTAAAACGATATCTTTTTGTCTTTGTTTTTTCTCCGTCTTCTTTTCCACGAATATTTTTCTGCCGGTTGCCGGGTCAGTTTCTGTGAAATACATCAGACTCGAATAAGTGGAAGGCAAGGGAGTAAAAATTTGAACCTGCCGCGGGTTGGTTTTCAACTCTCTGCCCGCGAAAGATTTAAGCTCTCGCATATCTTCCTCGGCACATCCCGGATGGGCAGCGATAAAGTAATAAGTAAGAAATTGTTTCTGCCCTGATGATCTATTAGTATTTTCAAATATCTGTTTAAAGTTTAACAATGACTGCGCCTGCGGTTTGCCCATTAGTTTTAAAGTATTCGGGGCGGTATGTTCAGGTGCAACTTTCAACTGGCCGGAAATGTGATGTTGAACCAGTTCCGGCATGTAATCCACACAATGTTTTTTATCGCTGAGCAGCAAATCGTATCTGATGCCGGAAGCGACAAACACTTTTTTGATGCCTTTAATCTTTCGCAACTCTTTTAACAAATTTATCTGTCGGCTATGATCAGCTTTTAGACCTGAGCATACCTGAGGATAAAGACATTTTTTGTTTTTGCATGCTCCATTGATCTGTGGAGGGGTGTGATAACTAAGTATGCAAAATCACGATAAGTGACTTACACGATGCTTTACAGATGCTTTACAATTAA
>PHBC01000010.1 GCA_002840505.1 Deltaproteobacteria bacterium HGW-Deltaproteobacteria-2
ATATTCTGCCCTGATAAGCCAGTGCTAAGTCTTTACTTAGCTCATGTTAGCGGCTTGTGAAGGAACAAAGGAATTCCAATTGTTCCTGAATTTTGAGTCTCATTACGTCCAACAAATTTCAGTGCGCTACTCTTCTGAAACTTGGCACTCACTAATTCGTCTAACGCTACCGATAGTCGTCGAGTCTGATTACTATTCCCTAAATCCGAAAAACATTGTAAGATAGATTTATTAAATAATACTGGGTACCGGCCTACACCGGTATGACGATGAATGAGTGAAAAACTCCACATAAGATCCAAAGGCTCTTTGAGTGTTTGGCGTCCGATCAATAACATAGCTGTGTTTGTGCACGCGGCTTGTGAATATGGGATTAATCCCAAAGATATTCTTGCCGGAAGCGGCATAAAAATGAGCGATCTGGATGATCCCCATCGCATTATCACGACGGCACAGGAAATTATGATTGGCCGCAAGCTGGCGCAACTTGCTCCCGCTCATATAAGCGGTCTGGATTTAGGGCCTCATCACCATTTGATTTCCAAAGGTAAGCTGGGTATGGCGGCGATGTGCTGTGAAACGGCGCTTGATGCCCTTAAAATGATGATCACATACATTGACCTGACATCTTCATATTTTCAGTACGATTTAACGGTTGATGGTAAAAAGGGTTGCGTCCGCATGAAAGAGTTGGCGAGTCTGAACGATTTTCGCCTTTATATTTTTGAGACCGAAATTGTTTCACTTTATACCATGTGTTCCATGATTACTGATGATGTGCATATTTTTAACGAAATACGTGTGGCATTTCCCGCGCCGGATTATGCTGCCAGGTATAAAGAAATATTTCATTGCCCTGTAGTTTTTAACGCTCCCGAACATTTGATGATGTTCGATGCCACGCTTCTTAAAAAACCACTCAGACATGCCAATTCCCTGACTAAAAAAGTTCTGGAACAGGAATGTCGCCAATTGTGTGAACGTCTCAACGAGAACGCGACAGTCAAAGATAAAATCCGGCATGAGCTTTTATTTGTGGAAGGCAATTTCCCGACTCTCGATCAACTGGCTCATCGCATCAACATGCCGGAACGTACTATCCGTCGCAAACTAACGGCGGAGGGAACTTCGTACAAGGATATCCTCTCGGAAATCCGCAAACAAAAGGCGCTGGAGCTGATTGCAGCGAGCGATTGTTCCATGGAAAAAATCGCATCCATGCTTGGCTATAGCGATGTGGCCAGTTTTTATCACGCCTTCAAAACATGGACAGGCAAAACGCCTGCGAATTACCGCAAAAAAGCATCTTGATACAGCCGTTTTGATTTTTTTACTTTTCACCATTTAGTGAGCCAAGCTGAAATCGAGTGAAACGATGATTGAAGCGTGAGGCGAACTATCCCCGAAGTGAAACGGAGAGGGGCACCCTTTACCTTTTGCTTTTCATTATTCATATATGTCATTGTTAAATAAGAATAATCAATAATCGGTGGCCGTTTTTATCAATATAAATGTCCGTTCATCTCATTGACACTTTTGCCTCTCTAATGTACCTTGCATCATCAAAATTATTCCCCACGATTTTCTTTAGTTGTAGTGTTGCTTCGGGAAAACCAGGAGGATGCCGCATGCTGACTGTTGGAATAGATATCGGTTCCATAACCACGAAGATAGCCATGATGGATAGCGGCAAGCTTTTGCACACGGACGTGGCTTTAAGCGGCTACGACATGGACAAGGCCTGGCGCGACATTTACGCCAAGATGCTCCAAAGTACCGGTAAAAAGGAAAAAGACATAGGCTGTATTATTTCCACCGGATATGGCAGGAATATTGTTGATGCCGCTCAGAAGAAAATTACCGAAATCACCTGCCACGCGGCTGGAGCAAAGTATTTTTATCCCAAAGTTAAATCCGTCATTGACATCGGCGGGCAGGACAGCAAGTTCATTAAGATGGACGATAATGGCAGTGTTGCCGATTTTGTGATGAACGACAAGTGTGCCGCCGGGACAGGACGATTCCTCGAGGTGATGGCGCGCGCTCTGCATGTGGAAATCAAAGATTTTGCCGACATGTCGAAGAAGGCGAAAAATTCGGTTACCATCAGCAGCATGTGCACGGTATTTGCGGAATCGGAAGTCATCTCGCTGATTGCCAAGGGCGAAAGCAGAGAGAACATCATTTCGGGCATTCATGACTCCATAGCCTCCAGGATGATGTCCATGATGAACCGCTCTGGAGTAGTCAATCCGATTGTTATGACCGGCGGGGTGTCGAAGAATATCGGCATGAGACAGGCTCTGGAGAAAAAAATCGGAATGAATATCGATGTTCCGGAACATGCGCAGATTTGCGGAGCTATCGGTGCGGCGATACTGGGCGATAAAAAATAGATGGCCAATTACGTAGAACAAGAAACTGTCATTCCCTGTCCTCCGCCAGCAGGGGACATTATGACACAGTTTTTTTTGCAGGAACGACAAACTTTTTTAGTATTATTATTGATTTCTAGAGAATCAATTTTGGGGGTAAATGATGAAGAAGTTCGCGTATTACGATACCGGACATGAATTCCCGGAAGAAATCGTCATGGCTGCCGGGTTCACACCGTATAAGATTCTGGGCGATGTGAGCGTGCCCACCGACCCGGCCGACCGTTATATTCATAATTACATCTGCCCGTTTTCGCGCTCCTGCCTTACCTACGGCATGGAGCACTCGCAGGAGTGGGTGGGTATTGCTTTCTGTCACGGATGCGACACCACCAATAATCAGTATGATATCTGGAAGTACCATGTAAAAACTGATTTTCTCTACTGGATCAATACACCGGCAAAAAATGACAAAACGTCCAGAGTCTATCATGAGCATGAATTACGGCGTTTCATCGACAACCTCGAAAAAAAATTCTCACTTAAAATCACCGACGATAATCTGAAAGAAGCCATAAAAAAATCGAACAAAGTAAAAAGCCTGATGCGGCAACTGGCATCTCTGCGGTGCGTGAAGGACATACCGAACGCGGATTACCATGCAATCACCCGCAAATGCGTGCAGATTGATAAGGACGAACTGATAAAAGATTTGGAGGCAACACTTAAGGCGTGGAAGGAACTGCCCGCTTTTCCAGCCGATAAAGTACCGGTGCTACTGACCGGCTCAGACATCACTTATCCCGAAATTATGCAGGTATTCGAGGCGGCCGGATTGAGAGCTGTGCGCGACGACATGTCGTTGGGCGAGAGATATTTCACCGAAACGATTTCGGAATCCGGTGATCCAGTCAAGGCTCTGACTGAATATAATTCACGCATACCTCAGCCTCCCACAAAGATTCCCTTTGAAGCAAGGCTGAACCACCTGCGTAAGTGCCTTGCGGAAACAAAGGTCCAGGGGATCGTCTATCAGATACTGAAATTCTGCGAACCGCACGGTCTTGATCTGCCGTATATTTCCGGCGAGCTCAAAAAGGATGGCCACAGACTGATCGTCATCGAAAGGGACTATACTCCCAACATCGATCAGCAGCTCGTGAGCCGTCTGGAGAGCTTCAGAGAAATAGTAACCCAATGAGATCGGGAGGACTGTTATGATAAGATTGGCCCGTTTCATCGCTCAAAACCCGAAACTATTCGCGCAGGGCATCAAGGGATATCTCAATCAGCCCCTGACACCACGCATGTTTCAGATCATGATGCAGTATATCAATCATACAAAGATGTGGAAACTCAGACCATGGAAGTTTACGAGGTTCGGTGTATCCAGCGCAGGTTTTCCCAGCGAAATTCCGGCAGCCATGGGATATTTCCCCGGTTACCCGGAAGCTTACGCAGCGCTCACCGGCGCGGCCGGATGCACTGTACGACCCATTGAATATGCCGAGAGCCTGGGCTACAACCGCGATCTGTGCAGTTATATGAAGACCAGCATCGGCGCCTCGCGCATGGATTGGCCCGAAGACTTCGGCGGACACAGACCGGCGGATGCCTATTTCTCGGCCAACATGGTTTGCGACACTCACCTGAAATGGTTTGAAAGTGAGGCCCGGATTCACGGGAAGCCTCATTTTGCGCTGGATGTTCCGAATCTTGTGGCTGGCGAGAGCGAAGCGCGAATCGAGGAGTACATCGATTACATCGAACAACAATTATGGGATTTGATTAAATTCCTCGAAGAACAAACCGGCAAGAAATTCAATGAGAAGAAGTTCTTTGAATACGTAAACAACTCGCACGAGATATGCAGGATATTCAAGGAACTTTATGAATACAGAAAAAGATTCCCTGCCAACCATTATTTCGAATGGGTGCGCTGTTTTATGCTGCCGATGGTTACTCAATGGAATCAGAAGGACGCCATAAGGTATTACTCAAAACAGTTGCGCGTGGCGCAGAAACGCTATGGCGAAAAGAAGGTGATTGAATCCGGCAGGGAAAAGTACCGTGTTCTTTGGGAAGGTATTACCCTCTGGTACAATGTTGATCTGTATAAGAAGGTGCTGGCGGATAAAGGCGCCCGTGTTGTTATGGATCCTTATACATATTCATTCGCCGGACGCAGCAAGCCGAAGCACACGTTGAAGGAAACCTTACGGGCTATGGCCAGGGACCATATCATTATTCCCTTCACCTTGAATCTCGATAGAAGGATCGAATATTTTAGCAACCTCATCATGGAATATGACCTCGATGGAATAATCATGCATGCCAATCAGAGCTGCCGGCCGAGCAGTACGGGCCTGTATGATTTGCAGGACGCGCTCCAGAAACGCTGGGGCATTCCCGTGCTGATGATGAATACCGATCACTGTGACCCGCGCGCCTACTCCGAAGGGCCGATGAATACGCGCATCGACGGATTTGTGGAGTTGATGGAGGAGTATAAGAAGAAGAAAAAAGGGTAAATAAATGACAGAAGTCTTTACAAAAAGCACAATCGCCGGCATCGAATTTAATAATAAAATATTCCGTTCTGCAACATTTGAAGGTCTTTCCGATCAGGAAGGAAGGCCCACTAAGAAGCTGTCAGATCTGTATTTAAAACTGGCCAAAGGTGAGGTCGGCGCGATAATAACGGGGCTAATCGGTGTTCAGAAAAAGGGAAGAACCACTTCCCGAATGTGTATGCTCGACAGGGATGATTTAATTGATGATTATAAACAAATAAATGATAAGCTAAAAGAATATGGCGTACCGGTTATCGCCCAGCTTGCGCACGGAGGCGGACAATGCGATAAAATTGCGTCCGGCGGCTTTAACCTTGCGCCATCGATAAAATTTTATTCTCTGACAAATAAATTTTCACAGGTTCTTTCAGAAGAAAATATTATTGACGTAATCGATTGCTTCATAAGCGCTATTGAAAGAGCGAAAAAGGCAGGATTCTCGGGAGTGCAACTCCATGCGGCTCACGGATACCTTCTTTCTGAATTTTTATCAGGCGGGCTGAACAGGAGAAAAGACAAATGGGGAGGCTCAACGGAAAACAGCTTCAGGATAATCGCCGAGATAATGAAAGGCGCAAGGCAGCGTGTCGGCAACTATCCGATACTGGCCAAGTTCAGTGCCTATGATTATTTAAAAAATGGCATCAGCATGGATGAAGCATTGCGCATCGCGGTTATGTTTCAAAAAGCCGGAATTGACGCACTGGAAGTATCGAGCGGAGCAAACGACGGACTGAACACTATCAGGGCAGAAAAATTACCGTCTGACTCGATAATAGCCAATATGCTTCCAATAAAAATAAACTCTGAAATAATGAAAAGAGTGCTGAGAAGAATAATGCCTCTTTTTGTAAAAAGATATGACCCGATTTATAATTACAACGTTGCTGCGGCTGAAAAAATCAAAAAGAAAGTAGACATTCCGGTTATTGCTGTCGGAGGGATAAGAAACATCAACGACATCAATTCCATCATCAACAAAAATAAAGCTGACTACGTTGCCATGTGCAGGCCTTTTATCATTGAACCTAATCTGGTGAAAAAATTCAAAGAAGGAAAACAGGACAATTCAAAATGCATCGACTGCTGCTACTGTATGTTCGGGGTGGTGAATAATCCTCTCCGATGTTATTATGGTAAACTGCCGGCGTAAGAAGTCCGGAGTCAGAGGTTGATTATCACACATTAAATCAAAGCATTCTATAACTTTGTATGGGGAGGGGAAGAATGGAATATAAATACTTGAAAACACGGCGTGAAAAATCAACTCTTTGGGTTGAAATAAAAAATCCGCCGGTAAATTTTTTGACCGTGGCCATGCTTGAAGAACTGTTTGATCTGGTCAAGCAGGTATCCCGGGATGATTCCGTCAGAGTTTTCATTCTGACCGGCGGCTTGGAAGATATTTACATCATGCACTTCTCGATTCCCGAATTACTCACTTTATCAACAGATAATAAAAAATTACTTCTCAATCTTTTCGTAAAATCAAAAATAACAGGCGCCATTTTTAAATATGTAACTACATCCACCAACTGGCTGATGGATTGTTTCGGATGGTACGAAACGTTGATGCTGAAATTAGCCAAATTCATGAGCGGTTATTCTTCAAGTCTTTATCTGTGGTTTATCATGCAGAGAGTTTACTTTGCGATTGAGCGGCTCAACAAAATTACAATTGCGGCTATCAACGGTAATTGCAACGGTGGTGGCACCGAACTTTCTGCATGTTTCGATTTCCGCTTGATGGTGGGTGACCAGGGATTCACACTCGGACAACCGGAGGTGCTGATAAACATAGTGCCCGGCGGCGGCTCTTCGCAGAGACTTCCGCGGCTGATCGGCAGAGCCAAGGCGCTCGAGTTCATGCTGCGTGGCAATCAGATGAATGCCGGGGAAGCCCAGCGCATCGGTTTAATCACGGGATTTTTCGATAAGGCAGAGTTTAAAAAACGCGTGCAGGAATTTGCCGACCTGATGAGCAAGCGCCCCATGACGGCCGTGGACGCGATTAAAAAATGTGTCCATGACGGTATGGAAACAACCTTAAGGCACGGATTGAGCATTGAGATGGAACAAAGCCTCCGCTGCCTGGATAATAAGGAAACAATCGAAGCCATGCAGGCCTATATCAACTATCTGGATAGAAATGTTATTCCCGCTGTCGGTAAAAATACCACAACCGGGGATATCAATAGAATTGTGCAGGAAACGGTGAAGCATTTGGAAGAGGGAAAACTCTACACCTTCAAACATTGAGGTGGAGATTTTATAAAAATTTAAATTCAGGGGCACATAATGAAAAATTTAAAAAACAAAGTTGCAGCAATAACAGGAGCGGGCTCCGGCATTGGCAGAATGTTGGCTCTGGGACTGGCTGACGAGTCCTGCCATTTGGCTATATCAGATGTCAATGCGGCTGGTCTTAAAGAAACGGAAAAATTAATTGGCAAAGGTGTTAAGATTTCAACTCATATTGTGGATGTGTCCAGGCAGGATCAGGTAATCAGATTCGCGAAAGAGGCCGAAGAGCGTCACGGCGGAATCGATATCATAATTAACAATGCCGGAGTAGCTCTCGGCGATTTTCTGGAGACTGTGCCGATTGAGGACTTTGAATGGCTCATGGGCATAAATTTCTGGGGGGTCGTATACGGCACAATGGCGTTTCTTCCGTATCTGCGCAAAAGGCCCGAAGGCCACATAGTTAATATATCGAGCATCAACGGAATAGTGTCGAATCCGAATAACGGACCCTATTCAGCATCAAAATACGCGGTCAGGGGATACACTGAAACTCTGATTCAGGAGATGAAGGGAACCAACATAGGCGTCAGTTGTGTTCATCCGGGAGGGATTAAAACGAATATCGCTAAAAATACCAAGGTCAATAAAACATATTACTCGATTTCCAGTAAACAGGCAGCCGAGCTGTATGACAAAGAGGTGTTTCGCACCACCGCGGAACAAGCCGCGAGAGTTATCATCAACGGAATCAAACGAAATCAGCAAAGGGTAATGATTGGATACGATGCGAAGATTCTGGATCTGTTTATGAGGTTCTTTCCTCAAACATCGGTTAACATTACTGCGATTGTAGCCAAACGTATGGCAAAGAAATATGCCGGGATGAAAGCATGATATATTTAGACGATCTACTAAAGGCTGGCGATTTTGCCCAGGCCGTTAACGCGATCGCGAAAGATTTCCGCGATAAATATAAAATTCCTGATATTTTTCAACTTGGCATTGTCGTGCCGGATGTCGAGGATGCCGCAGCCGAACTTGAAGGCAAGGGGTTCGGTCCTTTTTTCATTGCCTCGGACACGCTTGATTTATGGCGCGAACACGGGAAATCAGAAAAATTTCAGGGCAAGGTAGGTATAGCCTATTATAAAGGATTCGAACTCGAACTGCTGGAGTCGGGCATCGGCTCCGATTTCTATAAATCATGTGTGGATAATCGAGGAAGAATGGTAATACAGCATCTGGGCTTTCATTCATCTGATGTTGACAAGCAGGCTCGAAGTCTTGAAGAAATCGGTTGCCCGACGTGGGTGAGAGGAAGAATAAAATCGTTTTCGCTGGTTACGGATTTTGCGTATATGGACACGCGAGCAGAAGCAGGTATAATCTTTGAATTTATCGATATGAAATTGATGGGGTTTCCCATAAAGTTGTCGGCTGGTATTGTTCATCCTCTAGGGCGATTGGAAAAGATCATTGGCAAAAGGAGTTTATCATTCTGATTTCAATTTTCATTCAAGCGCTACCTTTGTCGGCAGCGTCGGGGTACTCCTCGGAGTACATAAAAAGTACACCTGCGTTGCCCCCTTTACTGCCTTCTCGGGATCATCTTGAATGCAAAATGAAATAAAAGGAGATTATATTGAATGAAAGAAAATTATATGAATCCCCGTATTCCCCTGCCGGAAATGGATAGTCTGGCTCCAGAAGTCAGAGCAGTAGTGGAAGCATTTCCCATGAATGTCATGCGCATGGCGGCCAATGCTCCCGCCAGCACCAAAGCTCTGGTTGATTTTGCGCAATCCGTTTTGTTTTATAGCTCGTTCGATCCCCGCAAACGCGAGATTGCCGTGCTCAGAGTCGCGCAGATGACGCACTCCGTTTACGAATGGACACATCACGTAGCGGTTGGTAAGCACTTCAAAATAAGCGATGAAGAAATAGAAATCATTCGTACCGAGGAACCGGTTACATCTCTTGATGAAGAAGGCAATCTCCTCTGTCGTGTAGCGGATGAAATCAGCCGGGATGTCCGGCTCAGTGACGATGCCCTTGCAAAAGTGCTCGAGCGCTATGGAGCGCAGGGGGCGACGGAACTTATTCTCTGCGTCAGCTATTTTAATTTCTTGAGCCGGTTTCTGGAATCAACGCGTGTAGAACTGGAACACACATAACTGCTTTACTCAATTTCCTTTATGTATTATTGTGAGACTCCAATTACGCAAGCACAGCGCAGTGGAATTGGTAAGTTGTAATGAAACTCAAACTTTAAAAGCGAATAACCTAAAGGTCACTATAGGCGCATTAAAGTTTGTTAGTCGAATTATCCAATCCCGATGTGTCGGGATTGGGAACGATCCCGCCTGGCGGGGGTATTCATACCTGTTACCGATTTGAATAACTAAAACTGCCTCTGCACTTGTATTTTTTTATAAGCCAAGAGGAGATTTGATTCCATGATCTTCCTGCAGATATATGAATCAAAATGAATAACGAATATTGGAGGGGAAAATGTACATTGTACTGAGAAGGAGAATCAAAATGTGTTTGAATCTGATTAAAAAACTTATGGGAACCAGTGGTGTTATCTTGACTTTATTATTAGCATGCTGTGTGATGATTTTTTCGGGGACATCGGTTTACGGGGCGAATAATCCTTTTGATGATGGTGGTTCGATTGCGAATCCGGCAATTTCTGCCGAGAAATGGAAATGCCAACAAGATTATAATAAGGAGATTGATTGTATAAACGATAAATATGGGCCGCTCCTTGCTGACAAAAAAACAGAAATCCAAAGATACACTACCCAGATAGAAAAATTAGAATCATCTAAATTGGCTATTCACGGCAAAGCAACTCAGGAAGCATTGGAAAAGCGCACAAAAGCAATGAATGAGTTTGAACAGATAAAACGCAAAAGAATCGAAGAACAAAATAAAGCAAAGACCAAACTAAAGGAATGCTTTGATAAAATTAAAAAAGGAAAGTAGGAAGAATTCGAAGAGATAAAGAGTTAAGTCTCTTCTTGGCTGACTTACTAGTTAAAAAAACATAATACATAATTAAAGATGATCAATTGCCCTGTCCGGCGGGATAATAAAAAACAATGTCACAACTGTCAAAAAGCTTCAAATTCGTATTCCCAGATGTTTCTTCTTGTTCGGTTGCTGTTTTGTATAATTCTTAAAATTAAAAGATAAAACATAGAAGGAGAAAGTTATGTTCGATTACATGATGACCAAAGAGCAAATCAAGATAAGGGATGAGGCAAGGGATCTGGTTAAATGGGTGCCCCGTCAGATGATTCTGGATATGGATACGGATAAGATCAAATTTCCGAAGGAATTTTTGCAGGAAGCCGGCAGGCGAAATTTACTGGGGTGCCGTTATCCGAAAAAATGGGGCGGCCGTGATATGGATTGGGTGACCACGTGTATGCTGATGGAAGAGGTGGGAACTCTGGGTTATGAAATGGCTTGTGTTTTCGGAGTAGGCGCGGAACTCGTCTGTGACGCGATTATACAGCACGGTACTGATCAGCAAAAAGAAAAATATGTAAAGCCTCTCTTGAAGGGAGAAATTTTTGCGGCGGAGTGTCTGACCGAACCGCGCGGCGGTTCTGATTTCTTCGGTGCGACAACCAAAGCTGAGGATAAAGGCGATCATTATCTTTTAAACGGTCAAAAACGGTTTATTGTCGGTGCCGAAGGAGCGGACTTTTTTCTCGTCTATGCCAAAACTCATCCCGAAGCCAAACCGCAGGAAGCTATTACCTGCTTTATTGTTGATCGAACCGAAGGCATAGAAGTTAAATATTTATATGGTTTGATGGGATGTCGTGGTGGCGGAACCGGTCGTATTATATTTCGCAATGTGAAAGTTCCCAAAGAGAATGTGGTGGGAAAGGTTCAGGGTGCCTACGCTGTTTTTAATACTATGATGATACCGGAGCGTTTGGGAACAGCCTCCATGACCATCGGCGCTGCCCGTCCCGCTCTGGAAATTGCCACTAATTATACATCCAGACGAAAAGCGTTTGGCCAGGTAATTGCGCAATTCGAAGGCGTGAGCTTTCAGATTGCCGAAGCCGCGATGCTGCTGGATGCTGCACGTGCCATGGCTTATGTTACAGCGCGGGCAGTGGATGATGGCGCGGATATGCACCGGATACGGCGCATGGTATCGCAGAGCAAAAAGTTTATTACCGAATCGTGTCAGAAAGTTGTTCATAATTCCATGCAGGTGATGGGCGGAATCGCCTATACCAATGTTTTTCCCATAGAACGAATCTATCGTGATGTTCGTCTGGCTTCCATCTGGACAGGCACCAGCGAAGTCATGTCCATGATCACCGCTCATGAATGGTACCGTGAATATTTGATGCAAAAAGCAAAGCAAGATACCCGCGATTTCGAACAAGACGCACAGGAAGCCTGCGAAGAAGAGAAAATCTATGACGATGATGATATGTGGAATAAAGGGTGGTAAATTTTTTCGAAATGAAACAAATAAAGTTTAAAATAACATTAGTTTTATTTGCTTTGTCGTTTGCAACGCAGGTGTTTGCCTGGCATGATCATACTCACCTTGCAATCTGTAAAGCGACGGGGTCTGATATGTGGTATCACTGCGCGGGACCGGATATTGCCAAAATCAAGGCGGGCAATATGGAAGCCTACAATCACTGGTTTAACAATTCTGCTGAAGCCGAGGTCACGCCGCAAATGGTTTTCGATCAAATTGGGCATTATAACAAAAGAAGTAAATTGTTTGATACGGATGGACATATTTTGGGGGCGATAATTGCATCGTTGAGAGCGTACGAAAAAGATCTTCAGGCTGGTGAATACGCCTTGTATCATCTTGTTTATTGCGCTCATTACATCAGCGATCTTTCGATGCCTCTGCATAACATCGCTTACGACGACTTCAATCGGGAACACCATAACGCCAATGACGGCATAGTAGAAAATACTATTTTGAATGATACCGAAAAAATTTCCAGATACATATATCCCATAACCTTAAGTGATAAAAATATTGAAGCCGATCTTGCCCGCGAAATTGCGCGAATTGCCAACATCAGCCGCAAACTGGGCTATAAACTACGTGCGGAAAAAAGAGATATGACGAAGCAGGAGGCATACATTCAATTACGGCACAGCACCTCATTGTTGAAAGCGGTTTTGCAGCACTACAACCACGGGTATTAAACCCTCCGCATATGGGAGTGGATGTAACTGGCACCCAATATTTTTATTATTGCAATGAAATCAACAAATTAACCATGTAATGTTTTGTTGATGAACCGTTTTTTACCTTGGAATTAGCTTTGACAAGCTTTGATGACTCTGGTAGAAATCAACTTTCAATCGCAGGATTATATTATTGTTAAATAATCGTTATTTGATTCTAACTTAAAAATGAAGGAGACTTTTTTATGAAAAAGATTTTGATTTTTGCATGTGCATTCCTTTTTGTGGCGGTGGTTGCATTTGCCGCTGGACCAAAAACTTATCAGGTAACAGGGCCGGTTCTGGAGGTCAGTTCGGATATGATTGTTATTCAGAAGGGCAAGGACAAATGGCAGATGGGCCGTGATGCAGCAACCAAGGTAACAGGCGATCTGAAAGTCGGTTCCAAAGTCACCATTGAATACACGATGAAAGCGGTAACGGTTGAAGCAAAGGAAGCCAAAAAGAAATAATAATATTTTTCACGAGCAATTAGGCGGCGCTCTTGATCCAATAAGGTGGGAGCGACCGCCTTTCTAAGAAGCAATATTTTATTTAATATCAAAAATCAAGTTTACAGAATATTGAATTCGTCGGAACTGTTAAATCCGCGGAAGTTGTTTTGGAGAAGTAGAGAAGTTGAAAAAAGAATACAAGTACAGCACGGAAATCCTGCCGGATGTTTACAGCATAAAGCTTCCCCTTTCAGGCTATAAGCCGGGACCTGTTAACGCTTATCTTTTTAAAGGTGGGAAAATTACATTAATAGACACGGGTATGAAGCAAACGGCCGATCTTCTTAAAAAGGCACTGGGCGAACACGGTATCCGCTTTTCGGATATCGAAAGTATAATAGTTACGCACGGTCATCTTGATCACTACGGTGCCGCAAAGAAAATCGTCAAAGCCGGCGGAGCAAAAGTGACCGCACACGCGGAAGACATTCTTGCTATTGAAAAAGGCATGGAAGTTTCCCTTGGCAGATATACGAATTTTCTCAAACTGACGGGTGTTCCCCTGCCTATCGGAATTATGCTGGGATTTTTTTTCTTAATGTTCAGAACCATGTCTGACAATTGCAAGGTTGATATTGTCATGCGCGATGGAGACGAAATCGAGCTCGGGAAATATCGCGGGAAAATTATAGAAACCCCCGGCCATTCCAAAGGTTCTGTTTGCGTTTTTCTGGAAAAGGAGAAAGTCCTTTTTTGCGGAGATACGATTATTGAACACGTTACACCGAACGCTTTTATGATGCTTGATGAACACAAAAGGCTGCCGGTAAGGCTGAGTCAGGCTGAATTTTATGAATCACTTGCCAGGATAAGAAAACTTTCGCCGGCGATGATATATTCCGCTCATGGAAAGGCTGTCTCCGATATTGACAAAATCATCGATGGTTACGAGAAGGCTTTTGCTGAAAGACAGGGGAAAATAATGTCAATAATCCGGTCCGGAGAAAAAAATGTATACAGAATAGCCAGAAGTCTTTTCCCGGAAATTGGGGGCACAAAGCTTCCGCTGGAGATATTTCTTTCCATTTCTGAAGTTTATACGAATATTCAGATTCTGCAAAGAGAGGGGAAAATTTCTTTAAATATAGTAAAAGGCCTGCTGGAAGTTACGGAAAGGGTGAAAGAAAAATAAAATTTTTACCAGTATATTCTTGGCAAAAAGCTTTTTTTTATTTTAATCAAACTACAACGTAAAAAAACAGGGAACGTTATGCGCATTGCCGCAGAATAAACTGCTATTCCACAATTAATAAGGGGGATGTTTCATGAAAAGAAAAAATAAATGGTTTGTAGTATCGTTGGTTTTTGTCGTTGCTTTAATGTTTGACATGAGTGTTGTCAGTTTAGCGGCAGAGCCAGCTCTTAAAATCGGTATTGTCGATATTAGTAAAATAATGAAAGACTCCAAGGCTGCAAAAAGCGCTCGGGCGATTTTCACTAAGGAACTCGATGCTAAAAAAGCTACCTTAAAAGTTAAAAGCGATAAAGTTGCCGCTCTGGATAAGGAATTAAATAAACTGGACCAGAAATCATCCGCCTGGAAGGATAAACGCGACAGCCTGGCCAGGGAATTCAAAGAAATGAAGGTCATGGAAAACGAAATGAATAAGGAATTACAAAAGAAAGATATCGATCTTTCCAATAAGATTTTTACCAACATTCAGCAGATTCTGAATAAACTCATGAAGAGTGAAAATTATTCGCTCATTCTGGACAAAAAAGCCGTTCTGGCCGGCAAAGACGGTTTGGACATAACCGATAAGGTCATTAAAATTTACGATTCGCAGAAATAATTACCGGTAAGATTTAAACACATAAAAAGTCCCGGGCCAAAAAATCGGGGCTTTTTTATTTGCCTAATCAGACAAACAATCGACAAATTAAAAATTTTTGAATTTATACTTCAACATGGCCCAGATGCCGTAGACCCCATCCATCCACTGTACCTTTTTGCCTTGGTTAATGGTTCTCGGGTAATAGTGAATGGGTACAGTCATTATTTCCATTTTGTCTTTTTTTAGCGTTTTAATGAAAAATGGAGTTATTTCGGCAAAGTCAAACGCAAATCCATTCTCTTTGAACTCTACATCTCTGGTTAACTCCGCGGCCCACACCTTGTAACAGGTATTGATGTCTTTTACATTTTTCCCCAATATGAAAGTTCCCATGATGGTCATCGTCCGGCCACCGATGTAAAAAGATAAATGGGCTGTCTTATTTCCTTTCAAACCTAGGCGGTTGCCATAAACCACCTTGGTTTTACCTTCAATAATCGGTTTTAATAACTCATTGTAATCAATTGGATCGTACTCAAGATCGGCGTCTTGTATTATTAAAATATCTCCTTGCGCAGCTTTAAGACCTGATCTTATTGCAGCACCTTTACCCGGAATTTTCTCGACCAGCAGTTTTGTGCTGACATCTTTATTCCTGACTATCCAATCGGACACTAACCTGTTTGTGTTATCCTTGGAATTGTTGTCTATGACAATGATTTCCTTTTCCAGAAATGTTTCAGCAGATTTTACTTTGTCCAATAACTGAACCACAGTTGCCTGCTCGTCATATGCAGGAATCAAGATAGATAATTTTTTATAATTATTTTTTATCATATTTATTCGTGAAACTACAATTTCGAAAGCGAAGCACCGCGGAATTGGTAAGTTGTAATGAGACTCAAACTTTATAAGCGAAGCGTATTAAAGTTTGTTAGTCGAATTATCCAATCTCGATAAATCTGGATTGGGAACAATCCCGCAAAGCGGAGGATATGAAACCCCGAAGCTTGCTTTGGGGTTTCATACCCGTGACTTAATATTTTTTGAGATCAGTCAAATAATCTTTAATGATAAAAGCAGCAAAAAATCAACCACGAAAAATACAATTTTAAATATACTTTTATGAGATATATCTTGACAAACAAAAACCACTTTTCTATTTCTTACATGATTAGGAAGAAAATATATGGCAAAGATGAAAAAAGACAAAAATAAAAAAATGTCCGGTCAGAAAAGCGACTCATCTGAAAAGCATTTCTTTGACAATAAAATAGCAGGTCTCGAATTTTTCTTATTCACCATTATAGCTTGCGGTCTCATAATTCGAATTTTCGCCTTGATGAATCTTTCAACGACAATCTATACCGATTTTCTCCTCTGGGATGAGCGGATATATCATAATTGGGCGGGAAAAATCGCCGCGGGCACCTTTCATTCGAAATCCGTATATGAATTTGCTCCTCTGCCGGCTTATATCATGGCTTTAATTTACCGGATATTTTCGCCGGATGTATTTTATATTCGAATATTGAACATCGTATGTGGAACTATTACCTGCTTTATTGTTTATCTTATAAGCAAGGAATTGATCAACAGAAGGGTGGCCATTCTTGCCTGCGTCATTGCCTGTATATACAAACCTTTTATTTTCTATAGCATTGTACCGCTTAAAGAATCTCTGGCGCTGTTATTATTTGCCTTGATGTGTTACCTGCTCATAAAAGTTATAAGTCAGGACAATTCCGCTCAGAAAGAAAAAAATACAAAGGGAACCGGCAATATTATAAGAATTGGATTCCTCGGTTTAGTTGTCGGGATGTTATTAAATGTAAGGCCTAACGCAGTCTTGCTCGTTCCTGTCATCATCCTTCTTATTCTATGGTATGATTACAGGGATAAACTATCATGGAAGCATCTTTCTATATTTGCAGCCGCTTATGTGGTCGGTATATCTGTTGCCGTCTCTCCTTTTGTGATTAGAAATTATGCGGTTGCCGGAAAATTTTCACTCACCACCACCCAGTCCGGTTTTAATCTTTTCCTCGGCAACAATATTAACAATCCCGATCCTTATTACCGTCCTGTTCCTTTTGCTTACTCTTCGCCTTTTGAACAAGGAATCCAGTTTACAATTGAGGCCAGTAAGAGAGTTGGAAAGAAGTTGACGTCTAAGGAAGCATCGGATTATTGGACGGCGGAAACGATAAAGCAAGCCGTTTCCAATCCTGCGGTCTTTGCGGGCAAGGTAGGGCAAAAAATTCTCGTCCTCGTCAACAGTTTTGAAGCCTGTGATCATTACGATATAGAATTTGTAAGCAATTTCGCGAAATTCTTTAAAATACCATTTCCGGGTTTCTGGATTATTTTCCCTCTGTCCATGTTAGGTATGCTGACCAGTTGGAAAAATAAACGTGCAAGAGCGCTAATCACGGTATTGTTAATCTATGGCGCAACTCTTATTATATTTTTTACCAATGGCCGGTATCGCCTGCCGATGATGGCTGTGTTGATTCCTTTTGCCGCGTTAGGGATTGCGCAACTTTATGATAACTTTAACAAAAAATTATATAAATTGTTAGCAAAACACGCAGCGTTTTGCGTCATTTTCCTGATAGTTGCGTTTCTGCCCGTCAGAGCAACAGATGATATGACGGCATATTATAATACACATGCTATTATACTATCCTCAAAAGGATACAATAACGAGGCAATATTATATTGGAAAAAGTCTTCCGAAATGAATAAGCCTTTCTCTGCTTTTGCAAATCTGTCTTTAGCCGGCCGGTACTATCGCAAAGGATTAATTCAGGAGGGGAATGCCTATCTTGAAAAAATTCAAGATGATTCCTTTGCCGCCGCTCAGAAGTATCAATTATTGGGCGATTTTTTCACAGACAGGAAAAATCCGGACGCCGCGATTACCGCCTATGAAAAATCACTCTCCATCAACTCCGGTGAGATATTGCCGAGGAAAAGACTTGTTGATCTTTATAGAATAAAAGATCAAAAGAAGGCGCAGGAAGAATTGCAGACTTTAATATATATCGAATCATTTTATGATGAAGATAATTCTCCGATTCCTCGATAAAACAATGGTGAAAACTGGACCTCAATTAATTGTTTTTCCGGAGCCTTCCGTAGGCAATGATCTGAGGGAAGAAACTGCAGGGAAAAAGATGACAGCGCATCGGTTGTGATGTTCAAAGAGAAATGTTCAGCGTAAAAATGACTGGCATTTTCCGGTATGATCGGATAGGAATTACCCTGCTTGAATTTATAAATTTAATACATTTGCAAAACTTCTTTATTCGTCATTCCGGCGAAGACCGGAATCTAGGAAGTAATTAATAATACTGGATACCGGCCTGCGCCAATATAACATAATTACTGTTTTATGCAATTTTGCAAAGGCCTCTAATTAATCTCTGCCAGACGCTTATGTGCTTGAAAAACAAAAGGAGTTGATTATGTCTTCAGAAAAGAAAAATTCTCATTTCCGCGGTGCATCCAAATATGTTTTAGATGATGAACTGGCTGAAATCGTAAATGTTTCCATGGTTTTGGAAATGCCTCTTCTGCTTAAGGGAGAACCGGGCACAGGAAAAACCATGCTGGCCCATGCCATTGCAGAGAGCCTGCAAATGCCCCTCATTATTTTAAATGTCAAATCCAGCATGAAGCTTATCGAAGCCCTTTATCAGTATGATACTCTGACGCGTCTCAATGACAGCCGTTTCGGCGATTCCAAGCGGGATGTGAGCGATATTGAGGCCTATATTAAAATGGGTAAGATCGGTCAGGCTTTTACGGCGGATAATAAGACTATCCTTCTGATCGACGAAATCGACAAGGCCGATACTGATTTTCAGGATGATATGCTGGATGTCCTCGATCAGATGCAGTTCGATATTATTGAGATTGACAAAACCGTCAAAGCCAAGCACCGTCCAGTTATTATCATTACTTCCAATGCCAAGAAGGATCTATCCGACCCATTCCTCGGACGCTGCAATTTTCATCACATAGCCTTTCCTCATCCCGACATGATGCGCCTGATCGTGGATGTTCATTTCCCAAACTTAGACGAAGAAATGGTGGACATCTGCATCAATACATTTTACCGTCTCCGGGAAGTGCGGGGAATTGAAAAGAAACCGGCCACGCGGGAATTAATTAACTGGATTCGCGCCTTGAAAAACGATCCGGATTTTAAGCCCAGAACGCTCAAGCAGGGAAGGGTTCCCTTTATGGGAATTCTCTTCAAAAAAAGCGCCGACCTTTATCAGGCAAACCAGCAGGTCAGAACTCGCGGTTGAGGTTTTATGCTAAGTTGCTTTCCAACATTAGAATATAAATTATTAAAAGCTTACTTAGAATTATACCAGGTCAATCAACTATTTAATGTTTGATAGTTAATGGATATAAGTTGTGTTTGTCGATTTTTTTTATACCTTGAAAGAGCGGGGCATTCCCGTTACACCAACGTCTTTCCTGCGTTTGCAAAAGGCCATGAATTTGGGGCTTGTGCATTCGCTCGATGATTTTTATACGGCGGCCCGGACTATTCTTGTAAAAAGCGAGAAATATTTTGATATTTACGACCGGACATTTGCTAACCATTTTCAGGGAGTTTCTTTCGAAGAGCCGACGGCAGTCGAGTTAACGGAAATCGCCAGATCTCTGCTCGATGAGTGGCTGAAAAATCCGCAAGAAATTGCTGACGCTCTGGGTATAGATAAAGAGACTCTGAAGAATATGACGCCGGAAGAACTGATTAAGTATTTTCTGGATCGTCTCCAGGAACAAACCGAAGCTCATCATGGCGGCAGCAAATGGATTGGAACAGGGGGCACGTCGCCTACGGGGCACTCAGGAATTCATCCCGGAGGGATGCGTGTTGGCGGAGAATCGAAGAACCATTCGGCCATCAAGGTCGCACTCGAGCGGCGTTACCGGGATTACTCCCAGGAGGGCCCATTGACTCAGTTTCAAATGGGCGAAGCCATGAAAAGACTGCGGCGGATGGCTCCAACTGGTCCCCGTGATATTGTTAATATTGATAAAACCGTTTATGAAACCATGCGTAATGCCGGTGAAATCGAGATCATCTTCGATCGCCGTCTGGCGGATCGCCTGAAGGTCATTCTCATGATTGATAACGGAGGCTGGTCCATGGATCCATACATCGATGTTGTCCAGACTCTTTTTCACTATGCCAGTTCCCAATTCAAAGATCTGAAAATTTACTTTTTCCACAACACCATCTACAGCCGTGTCTGGGCCGACCCTCAGCGTCAATCTAAACCGGAACAGGTTGACGATTTCGTTCGCCGGGACCCGGAAACCCGTCTGATCATTGTGGGAGATGCCAACATGGCCCCTTATGAACTGGAGCATCCCAATGGTGCTATTTACGTGGATGCCAGACCAACCGGCTCCAGCATAGAGCGTCTGCGATTTCTGGCCAGGACATTCCACCGTTGTGTCTGGTTAAATCCCATGACACCTAGGGAATGGGAGTTTTCCAGAACAACGGACATGATCGGGAAGATTTTTCCCATGTTCGAACTGACCCTCGATGGACTGGAAAAAGCGGTACAATATCTTACATCAACAAAGAAGTAGTGGCGAAAAATATTTTGCCTGAAAAATTATGATGGCGAATAATCGTCATTATAATACCAAGTCGCATTCAAAAGATAACGAATCAATGTAGTCCGAACCTTTAGGTTCGCGTGTTTAAAGGGTCTGAAGACCCGTACTACTGTTATTATTTGATGGCGACTTGGTATAAGAAACCTCCTTCCTCTGTGCTATAGATTCCTCATTTGAAGTCAATTTCCTTGACATACAAGATTTACTGCGAGTCGAAATTAAAGAATGACTATACAATAAGCTTAGTGTATAATTAACATACAGGTTTATTGGCTATCAGCCTTCAGTTATCAGCGATTATGATAATTCTAAATCTGGCAGTCTTTATAGCACTCTTTCCATCATTCCGTAGGGCAAGGATCAGGGCAATTCTTAAATCTGGTAGCCATTGTAAATGTACGGAGTAGCTGGTCATGCAGATAGACAGAGCGCGGGCATTGCAAGAACTCGGAATTTCCGAAAAACTGTTCAATGAACTTTTGGAAATATTTATCGAGCAGACCGAGTCTGCTTTAAAAATATTTGAAGAAACTGTATATAATAAAGATTATGAAGAAATCAGAAAGAACGCGCATTTTATCAAAGGTTCGGCCGGAAATCTGCGCATAGACGGGATTCAAGGGATGGCAAAAGAGATAGAACGGGGAGCTATTGAGCAACAGGATATTATCGTTATCAAAAATAATATAGGTAAACTAAGAGTTTTTTTTGAGGAAGTTAAAAAGGAGGTATCCGATGGCTGAATCCAAGAAAATTCTTGTGGTCGATGACGACAAGGTATTTATCAAACTCGCAGAAAATGATTTAACGAAAGAAGGATTTACTGTTATCATCGGTCAGAGTGGTAAGCAGGCTATTTCATTAGCAAGAACACAAAATCCAGATCTAATATTGCTCGATATTAATATGCCGGATATTAGCGGAGGAGAAGTGGCTGATGCATTGAAGGAATACCCCCAGACACAAAATATTCCCATAATCTTTCTGACGGCGTTATTAACTAAAGGGGAAGAGGAAAAGCGTAAGAATATGATCCACGGGCATTATTTTATAGCCAAACCTTATGATTTAAAGGCATTACTGAAAGAAATACATAAATACATATGAGCAACCTCAAATCTGATATCGGCAATCCGCCAATACTCCGGGTGTTAATGGTCGATGATTCGGAAGACGATGTGTTGCTTATAATTCGTAAACTGAAGAAAGGCGGATACAATCCTGTTTATGAAAGGGTGGAAACCGCCGCCGCAATGAAAAAATCCCTCCTAGAAAAGCAATGGGACGTCATCCTTTGCGATTATAAAATGCCGAAATTCGATGCTCCCTCAGCCATAGCCCTTTTAAAAGAAAAAAATATAGATATTCCTCTTATCATAATATCCGGAACTATCGGTGAAGAAACAGCCGTAGAGTGCATGCGTCTGGGCGCTCATGATTATTTTATGAAGGCTAACTTGTCCCGTCTTTGTTCAGCCATAGCCAGAGAATTAGAAGAATCAGAAGTTAGAAACAAGCAAAAGCAGGCGGAGGCCCAAAGAGAGGCTGCGCTTGAAGCGCTGCGTCAAAGTGAAGAAAAATATCGAAATATTCTTGAAAATATCGAAGATGGCTATTACGAAGTGGATCTCGCCGGTAACCTCACCTTTTTCAACGATTCATTGTGCCGACTCTATGGCTATTCCAAAGAAGAATTGATGGGTATGAATTACCGGCAGTATACAGATAAAGAGACCGCAAAAAAGGTTTTTCAGGCTTATAATAAAGTTTATAAAACAGGTAAACCCATCAAAGAATTTAATTGGCAGGCTGTAAGAAAAGATGGAACTAAAATGTACGTGGAATTATCAATATCGTTAAAAAAAGATTCATTAGGTAAAATAGCAGGATTTAGAGGAATTATCCACGATGTCACCGAGCGAAAGAGGGCGGAGGAGGAGTTGAGGGAAAGTGAAAAAAAATATCGCCTGTTGGCTGATAATATTCATGATGTCATTTTTGCCTTAGATATGAATCTTAAGTACACCTATATCAGCCCTTCCGTGAAAATCCTAAGGGGATACGAACAGGAAGAAGTGTTGAAACAACAGTCCATTGAGCAGACATTGACACCATCCTCCATGGATCTTGCCATGAAGACCTTTTCTGATGTCATGGAACTGGAAAAAATCAAATATGGAGATATTACTGAATCCCATACGCTTCAGTTGGAAATGAGGCGAAAAGATGGGACCACTGTGTGGACAGAGGTTAATTTTTCCTTTATCAGAGATGAAGATCAGAGACCAGTGGGCATTATAGGCTTAACCCGTGAGATCACGGACCGCAAGAAGGCGGAGTCTCAAAGGGAGGCTGCGCTGGAAAAATCACGCGAGAGCGAGGAACGATATAAGGCGCTTTTCGACCATTCGCTCGACCTTGTTTATATTATTGATTTCGAAGGTCGCGTCATCGATGCCAACGATGCGGCCCTGAACAGGCTGGGCTATAAGAGGGAGGAGATTCCTTCCCTCAACATTGTCTCGCTAATGGACGAAGATCAAATTCCGCTTGCGTTAGAAATAGTACGGGAGATTCGGGAAACCGGTGTTCAAAAGGACGTGGCGGAGATCAAGTTGCGGCACAAAGACGGCACTGATGTATACGTGGAATCTCAAGGATCAGCCGTTATATCCAACGGAAAACCTATAGCGATCCAGGCTATCGCCAGGGATACCACCGAACGCAGACAGGCAGAGAAAGAACTCCTTTTCCTTACCCGGAGACTGAACGATATTATAGAATTCATCCCTGACGCAACTTTCGTTATCAATCAGGAAAAGAAGATCACTGCCTGGAATCGTGCTATCGAAGAAATGACGGGAGTAAAAAAGGAAGTTATGCTGGGCAAGGACGATTATGAATATGCGCTGCCCTTCTACGGGCGGAGGCGACCTGTCCTTATCGACCTTTTGGATAAGTCCGAATTGGATAAATCCGACAATGAAATTTATGCCTTATACAAGTATGTCGAACGAGGCAATAAAATCTATGCCGAATCATATATCCCTACCCTCTATGGCGGCAAGGGAGCACACCTGTGGCATGTAGCGGCTCCCCTTTTTGACAGGGACGGGATGCGTTTCGGATCCATCGAGGTGATAAGAGATGTAACGGATATCAAGGCCAAGGAAGCTTCCCTGAAGGAAAGTTTGAGGAGCAAAGAAGTAGCTGAGGCGGCAACAAAGGCCAAAAGTGAATTTCTTGCCACTATGAGCCACGAGATTCGTACTCCTATGAACGGCATTATCGGCCTTGTTAACCTCGCCATCCAAACTGACCTGACGGAAAAACAGCGGGATTATCTGACTAAGATCGAGACCTCTGCACAGAATCTTTTGACGATAATCAACGATATCCTCGATTTTTCCAAGATCGAGGCAGATAAAATGAATCTGGATATCCTCAAGTTTAATCTTGAAGATGTGATGACTAATGTTTACGATATAACATATCCCGGTGCCGAAAAAAAAGGACTCGCACTTTTTGCCCATATCGATGATCATGTTCCTCTTTCTCTGGAAGGAGATCCTCTGCGTCTTCAGCAGATTCTCATGAATCTGATCAGTAACGCAGTTAAATTTACAGACAAGGGAGAAGTAGTTATCAGGGTAGAACTATACGATAAGTTCAAGAGCGGAGAAAAGGATTATACCCGGTTGAGGTTTTCTATAAGAGATACGGGCATTGGTCTGACACCAGAGCAGATAAAAAATTTATTCCAATTATTCACGCAAGCAGACGGTTCTATCACGCGACGATATGGTGGAACAGGCCTCGGACTTGCCATTTCCAAGCGACTGGTTCAGCTCATGGGAGGAGAAATAGATGTGTCGAGTGAAATCGGAAAAGGGAGCACATTCACCTTTTTGATTCCTTTGGGGATCGGGGAAAAGACAGAAAAGTTTGATTCCACTGCGACAACTGATAAGAAAATTGAAATAACCGCCAGAGATGTTCATGATACCGACAAAAAATCTTTAATGGCGCAACTGGGCGGGAATTGCGTGCTTCTTGTAGATGATAATTTTATCAACCAGCAGATTGCCCGTGAGATTCTGGAGAAGGCAAACATAAAAGTAGTCGTTGCTAAAAACGGAAAAGATGCCCTTAATAAAATAAATCAGGAACTCTTTGATCTTGTTCTTATGGATATACAAATGCCTGAAATGGATGGATACAAAGCGACAGAGATCATCAGACAAGATCAAAGATTCGAGACGATTCCCATCATTGCCATGACCGCTCAAGCCATGAGCGGAGATAAGGAAAAATGTCTTGCCGCGGGAATGAATGATTACATTGCCAAACCTATCGATGCCTCGACTCTCTATCTAACCTTAAGCCGTTGGCTGAAACTAAAGAAGGCGTTATAAAACCGGATGAAGCCTTATAAGGATGGAAGAAAGTAAAATGGAAGAAATTCTACATGATAACAGATTTTAAAATGCAGCCTTTACAAATCGTTATCGAATGACTATACTTTAAAAAATATTAAAAAACTGATCCAAGAGGCGGCGGAAATGACTTACATAAAAATTAATTTCGGCGGTAGTTTTGAAGACGAATTTCAAAAAGCGGTTGATGAGGTATTTCATCTCGTCCGCCCGGCCTTCAAAAATTACAAATGCACATGGCAGCCTAATATTGATGTGTACGAATCAATAGAGGAGATCATTGTGCTCGTGGATGTGGCGGGACTTAATAAGGAAGATTTGAATATAGAAGTTGACCGTAAAAAAATCAAAATCGCCGGCAGTCGCAAGGCGATTCAGCTTTTGAGTAACGCACGTTACTGTCAGGCAGAAATTCCACACGGCTATTTTGAAAGAAACGTTGTATTGCCCGCGTTGGTAGATGTGCAATCCGCAGTAGCTTCTTACGCCGACGGCATTTTGGTGGTGCGAATGAACAAGCTTTTGCCCGGCAAGACACATCGCATTTCGGTTATTGCAACGAAATAGCAAATAAACGCCGATTTTTTTCTCGAAAACAACATCTGGAGGTTAACATGACGGAACAAAACGTCACAGAAAATAAAAATAGCTTCAATATTCCTGAATTGATTCCCCTTATTCCCCTGCATAAGGTGCTGGTGTTTCCAAAAACCGTGATTCCCCTGGAGGTCACGGGCAACCTGTCATTGCTGGTTGATGAAGCTATGACGAAAGACCGCATTATAGGTCTGATTATGCATAAAAAAGAGCCGGACAATCCGAATCAATATAGCATGGACGATCTTCATGAAGTCGGTACATGCGCTATGATTATGAAGATGGTCAAGACTGCAGAAAACCATACGCAAATGCTTTTACAGGGTATCAGCCGTTTTTCAATTGTAGAACTTATTGAAGGCAAGCTTTATAAGCAAGCGCGCATTAAATTGATTGAAGAAACGGGAGTTAAAGATCTGGAAACCGAAGCACTGATGTCCAATCTGCTGTCATTATTTGACCAGATATTAAGGCTCTCGCCTTTTCTTCCTCCGGAGTTCGGTCCGATGGCCAAGTCCATTACTGAGGCGGGCATTCTGGCTGATTTGATTGCTTCGATTATCAACGCGCCGATAGAGGAAAAACAAAAAATACTGGATATTGCCGATGTGAAGGAGCGCCTTAAAGCAGTGACCAGCATGGTTAATCATCAGATGGAAGTTCTGGAACTGGGCAATAAAATTCAAACCAAAGTCAAGGATGACATTGATAAAAGCCAGAGAGAATATTATCTGCGCCAGCAAATGAAGGCTATCAAGCAGGAATTGGGTGAAACAGATGAAAATACGGTAGAGACGGAAGAATACCGTAAAAAAATTGAAGAAAAAAATCTTCCCGAAGAAGCAAAGAAAGAAGCTTTAAGGGAATTGGAACGCTTGTCCCGCATGCATCCGTCATCAGCGGAATATACAGTTTCTTCGACCTATCTTGATTGGATAACGGTACTTCCCTGGAACGATTCGACAGTCGATAATCTTGATATAGCGAAAGCTCGCCAGGTTCTGGATGAAGATCACTACGGTCTTGCTAAACCCAAGAAGCGCATCATTGAATATCTGGCGGTACGCAAGCTCAAGCCGGATTCCAAGGGGCCCATTCTTTGTTTTGTGGGACCTCCGGGAACCGGCAAGACATCGCTGGGACATTCCATCGCCCGGGCGCTGGAGCGCAAGTTTGTGCGTATATCACTGGGCGGTGTGCGCGATGAAGCTGAAATTAGAGGTCATCGCCGCACTTACATTGGCGCTTTACCCGGACGTATTATTCAGGGACTGAGACGCGCGGAGTCGAATAACCCCGTGTTTATGCTCGACGAAATAGATAAAGTCGGTAGCGATTTCCGCGGTGATCCTTCATCGGCTCTGCTGGAGGTTTTGGATCCGCAGCAGAACAATTCGTTTTCCGATCACTATCTGGATGTCGCATTCGATTTATCGCATGTCATGTTCATTACGACAGCCAATATGCTGGACACGATTCCTCCGGCGCTGCTCGACAGGCTGGAAGTTATTGAGCTGACAGGCTACACGCAGGAAGAAAAAGTAAAGATTGCCGAGCGGTATTTAATTCCTCGGCAATTGAAGGAAAACGGCCTGACTGCTGATCAGTTTCGATTAAATGAAAAAGCGCTTAATTTCATTATTACCGGTTATACGCGTGAAGCGGGCGTGCGTAATCTGGAGAGGGAAATTGCCAACGCCTGTCGCGGCGTGGCGGCCCAGATAGCCGAAGGAAGCATTACGTCCAAAACAGTTACGGATAAGGATATCCCCAATTATTTAGGACCTGTGCGGGTACCAACGGACGTTGATTCGCGGATTACCAGGCCTGGCATAGCCATCGGCCTGGCCTGGACACCGGTGGGCGGCGATATATTATTTATTGAAGCCACGGCCATGAGAGGTAAGAAAGGCCTTGCGCTTACCGGACAATTGGGTGACGTGATGAAAGAATCAGCGTCGGCGGCATTAAGCTTTATCCGCACGAACGCCGAGGAACTAGGTGTGGATTCAGAGTTTTTTGACAATATGGATATCCATATTCATGTGCCGGCAGGAGCGATCCCCAAAGACGGTCCGTCGGCGGGCGTGACGATGCTCACAGTGCTCACATCTTTATTGACCAACCGCAAGGTAAAAAAGCATTTGGCTATGACCGGTGAAATTACACTGCGCGGTGCCGTACTGCCGGTGGGCGGCATCAAGGAAAAAGTGCTCGCGGCTTACCGTGCCGGCATTAAAACCATCCTGCTGCCCGCATGGAACCGTAAAGATCTTGAAGATATCCCGGCCAATGTGAAAAAACAGATTTCATTTCACTTTATCAACGATATGATGGACGTGGTAAAGCTGGCGCTGGAACCTGTAAAGGAGAAAAAACTGCCCGTCGTGCCGGCTAAAAAGCGTAAACCGGTGATGTCGGTAAAAAAGAAAAAATCAGCCAGCATTCGCAAAAAGGTTGCAAAAGCAAAAAAATAACAGATAACGGTCGCGACCATTATTTTAAATGGAACAATTTATTCACGGGAATAACTAAATCATTCCAAAGGTGAGTTATTGGGAAATTCAACTGAAGGTAAAAGACCACGAGTCGTCATTATCGGCGGGGGCTTTGGCGGTTTGTGGGCGGCGCGTACGCTGGCCGACCAGCCTGTGAATGTGCTATTGATCGACCACAACAATTATCACACCTTTCTAGCTCTTCTTTATCAGGTGGCAGCAGCTGAACTCACTGCCGAAGATATTGCCTATCCTGTGCGCAGCATATTTACAAAAACGCCGAACCTCGATTTTATTCTGGCGCATGCGCGGCGGATTGATTTGCAAAATCGTCAAATAGAAACGGATGGTGAATCCATACCTTATGATTATCTGATTCTGGCCAGTGGCAGCGTCACTTCAACCTTTGGTGTTTCTGGTGTCGAAGAAAATGCGTATTTTCTCAAAACGCTGGAAGAAGCCGTGGCGTTGAAAAATCATATCATCTGCTGCTTTGAGACGGCGGCGAGAGAACCGGACGCGGAAAGAAGAAAGAGTTTGCTGACGTTCGTTATTGTCGGCGGCGGCGCAACCGGCGTGGAATATTCAGGAGCACTCACGGAACTTATTCATGGTCCGCTGATCAAAGATTATCACGGCATTGATTTTTCCGAAACACGAATCATTCTGCTGGAAGCGGCAGAACAACTGGTTTCGGCCATGCCTGCGAACATCAGGGACTACGCGGCCAGACAACTGCGGGAAATGGGCGTGGATGTACGCCTGAAGTCCGTGGTCGCCGAAGTCTTTCCGGACAGAGTCGTTTTAAAAGGCGCGGATAATATTGAGACGAACACTGTTGTCTGGACGGCAGGCGTTAAGGGAGAAGGACTTGCCGCTGCTTCCAATATTCCGGTTACGCGCGATGGTCGTGTAACAGTTAGCAAGACACTGCAGATTCAAGATCAGCAGAATATTTATGTGATTGGCGATCTGGCGTCGATCAGCGAAAGTCATCGTGTACTTCCGATGGTTGCACAGGTAGCCATTCAATCCGGCGTTACATCTGCGCAAAACATTTTAAGACAAATCAGAGGTTCGCCGCCGCAACCTTTTGTATACAAAGATCGCGGGTCGATGATCACTATAGGCCGTAAAGCTGCCGGGGTTGCCATCGGCTCCCGTACTTTTACCGGATTTTTTGCCTGGGTAATGTGGCTGGTCATCCATCTTTTTAATCTAATTGGTTTTCGCAACAGGGTTATGGTTCTAATCAACTGGGCATGGGATTACCTTCTCTATGAACGCGCCGTGCGTTATGTATTTCCGTCGAATATACCTTCTAAGGCTCAAAGCTCTTCCTGTATCCGAGGTATCAGGAAGGAGATTAATTCTTCTGGAAAATGATAAAGTGATTTGATTATGCAGTAAAAAATAAATATCAAAATATTGAGATTAAACAAGGGATTCATCAATTATCAGGGAGGAGGGATAAAACATGGCCGGTTTTGTTGAGTACGATCAATATGACGCGGTGGGATTGGCGAAACTTGTCCGTGAAAAGAAAATTTCTCCGGCCGAACTTTGCGAAGAAGCGATAAACCGCATTGAAAAGTTGAACCCCATACTCAACGCTGTGATAAATCCCATGTTTGACATGGGGCGCGAAACCGTGAAAAAGTCTCTTCCTGACGGACCTTTCACCGGAGTTCCTTTTCTCTTAAAGGATTTAATCAGTGCCTACTCGGGAGTAAAATTGACAAGCGGCTGCCGGGCTTATAAAGATTATATTCCCGACTACGACAGTGAACTGGTGAAGCGTTTTAAAAAATCAGGGTTGATTGCGCTGGGCAAAACCAACACCCCTGAATTCGGTTTGATGGGCATAACCGAACCGGAATTGTACGGACCCACACGTAACCCGTGGAATATTGAGCACACTCCCGGCGGATCAAGCGGAGGTTCCGCTGCAGCGGTGGCTTCCGGCATGGTACCGATGGCTTCCGGGGGAGATGGGGGAGGTTCGATTCGCATCCCGTCGGCTTTTTGCGCATTGTTCGGATTAAAGCCTACCCGTGGCCGTACACCAACAGGTCCTAAATATGGCGAGTTATGGCAAGGCGCAGCGATAGAACATGTGCTGACGCGGTCGGTGCGGGATAACGCTGCTATGTTGGATGCCATTTGTGGTGCGGATGTTGGTGCCCCTTATATAATCAAGCCGCCGGAACGGCCGTATACCGATGAAATTAATTGTGAGACCGGTTCCTTGAAAATAGCCTTTAATACCGAATCTCCTTTAGGTACCGGAACACATGAGTATTGCAAAGAGGCCGTTCTACAAACTGCCAAATTGCTCCAGGATTTGGGCCACAATGTGGAAGAGGCGAGACCGGAACTCGATGGCATCAGACTGGCCAATTCTTATTTTACCCTTTATTTTGGGGAAATTGCCGCCGACATCGAACTTGCCCGATCAGTTTTGAAGAAAAAAGTTAGCCGAAGTGATTTTGAAATAGCCACATGGTTTTTCGGCCAACTCGGCCATCATTACACCGCGTTTGATTTTGTCCGAGCTATGAGAGAATGGGATATCGCTGCAAGGGTAATGGGGCAGTTCCACCTCAAGTATGATTTATTTCTAACCCCGACTGTAGCTGCTCCGCCGGCAAAGATAGGAGAGCTTTTGCCGAAATCTTATGAAAAAGTTGCCATGAAAATATTAAGTGTGCTTAATCTTGGCTTTCTGGCCAAGGCCTCCGGGATGGTAAATCAAATAGCTATACAAACTCTCGCCAAAACTCCTTTCACCCAATTAGCCAATTTTACCGGCCAGCCGGCGATGAATGTGCCTTTGCAGTGGGATAAAAAAGGCATGCCCTGCGGTGTCCAATTCATCGCGCCGTTTGGTGATGAAGCCACACTGTTCAGGTTAGCTTCTCAGCTGGAAAAAGTAAAACCGTGGTTTGACAAACGTCCTGAGTTGAAAGTCTGATTTATGACTGAAGAACATAATAAGTTTTCTAATGGTTATTCCAGCCAGGCAAGATTTTATATTGCGGGAATGTCTAGGTTGTAAACAGGGAATTATGATAGTTGTGGAATCAGCGTCAATTTTCGATCAGCAGGTACCTGCACATCAGGTCTTCTATTTCTTTTAGAAGCCTTTTTTCTTTAATATCGGTACTGCCAAATTTTATTAGGTGCACCATTTCTTCCATGAATTTAAGAAGTATTACTGCGGCTGCTTCAATATCGGATGTACGCAATGAATTTTTGTAAGTTTGCAGTACCAAGACGATCAGATTGATTACTTTTTTTTCTTCCTTGACACGTATTTTTTCTATTTCATTGTCCAGTAATACCATGGCAAGGATTTCTTTAAAAAGTCGATTGTTAATTCTGTATGCCTGCAGAATATTTGTTACAATGAAATGCAATATATCTCTCAGCTCGTTATAATTATCTGCCTGGTTTTTGTGTGTTTTGAGCTCGATTTTAAGTAACACATTTTCAGCGATACTTTTAAATACCCGTATTATTATTTCGATAAAAACTTCTTTTTTATTATTGAAATAGCTGTAGAATGTGCCCGTTGCGGTTTCAGCTTTGGCGGCAATTTCCATAGCATTTGTTTTATGATATCCCTTTTCAGCAAATAACTCCATTGCAGCGGTGACAATTTTTTCTTTTGTTTCAATTCCCCGTTGCTGAACAGGTATGCGTGCCTTGAGTGATTTTGCCAAAACTTTCTTCCTTAAAATAAAAATTATTTATTCATAACATTAATCGATAAAAAAATAAAGAAAAACATTATTTATTGCCATGTCTTAATTTTTATCATTTCTTCATTAGAAATGAAGTGAGTAAAAAAATTGAGCTTGACAATATGAAAGTTCTTTCATATGAATAGCATAAAGATTGTCTAAATGCAAGCGAGATATGCTTTTTAAATATATTTTTAACCGGATACCTTAATACATGTAGTCATATGAAATAGTCAAAATATTTGTAGCTGGAGGGGATGGATGTCCGGTTTGTTATTCAAAAAAGATATGTATTCCTCTAAGGATGTACAATTAAGTCTATGAATTACATGGACGAAATTATCAAAAAAGCCGGTGAATTCGATATTCCGGTCGTTGCCGTTGCTGATGCAGGGCGATTGAATCTTGCCGCACCTGACGGTTTCAGACCTGGTGATTATCTTTCCGATGCGCGAAGCGTTGTTATCCTGGGCAGGCAACTACCAAAGTCGGTTTTTGTGTCCGACAATGATCCTCACTATATGTTTTATACCAGGGCATTTGCCGACAATTACCGGCGCATGAATGATGCTGCCTGCGTCATGGCAACAATGCTCGAAAGCGAAGGATTCCCCTCACTGGCTGTTCCGGCTTATAGCCCGCTTAAATTCTATCGGGGAGAGCCGTGTGGGATGATCAGCTTCAAACATGCTGCTGCCGAAGCAGGTATCGGTAAACTCGGCAAAAACACAATATTCGTTCATCCTGAATACGGAAACATACTCCGGTTAGGTGGTTTTATCACCACTGCAGAACTTCCGACCGGCAGGCCAAAAGAATATAAAAATATCTGTCCCCCCTCATGTAATTTGTGTGAAAAGGCCTGCCCGGTCGGAGCTCTTAGTGACGGAGAAATAAATATCACCAAATGCATGACCAATTGTATCGGACACACTCTTCTGCCTCCTTACCCGATTCAGTCGATACTGAGATGGATGGCTGGAAAAGTCGATTGGATGAAGTCTTTTATGGAATATTTCACGACAAGCATGTTTGAGAACTACGGAATCAGGTGTATGGAGTGTCTGCTGGTTTGTCCACACTTCCCTCGCAGAAAACAGCAAAAATAATGTATAAAAAGTAGTTAGAATATATACGATATGTTTCACAATTACCCCTGAAAAGGCTGTAGTAGGGATAACAAAACGGTAGTTTATTCATCTCCGAACACCATAACTACACGCACGGGATTGGCAACGTTCCACGAAAAGCCGGCGCTTGGATATTAAACAGAGAATTGGACACAAGTAGGGAAGTCTATCTTAGATGAGATTTAGAGGCGGTGTATCTGGAAAGGGTATCAATTTTCGGGCAGCAGATATCTCAAAACTATATCTTCCATCTCATTTATAAGTCTTTCTTTTTCTACGCCGGTGCTGTTAAATTTAATTTGATGCATCATTTCTTCAGCGCATTTAAGTAACATTATGGCCGCCGCCTCAAAATCGGATACGCGAATATTTTCTTTATATGTCCGCATATATAAAATCAGCAAGTTTATTATTTTTTTTTCTTCTGTGCAGCGTATTTTCTCTATTTCCTTATCCAGTAACGCCATGGCCAGTATTTGTTTGAGAAGTTTATGGTTAACTTTGTATTCGGAAAGAACCTGATTAATTATCAGATGTGCCATCTTTTTTGCTTCTTTGTATGTGTCCGCGGGGTTTTTATAAGTTTTGAGTTCAAGATTGAGTAAAATTTTTTCAGAAGTATTTCGAAAAATACATTCGATTATTTCTGCAAAGACTTCCTTTTTATTGTTGAAATAACTGTAGAAGGTGCCTTTGGCAACTTTGGCCCTGGCGGCAATTTGCCGTGCGTTGGTTTGATGGTATCCCTTTTCGGTGAATAATTTTGTTGCGGATTTGACTATTTTCTCTTTTGTTTCAATTCCCCGTGTTTGTTTCGGTATGCGGGCTTTATTGGGGAGAAAGACAGTAGCTTTTTTCACTTTTATGACACCCTCCGGAATAAGATGGTTGTATCAGTTTTTGTTCTTATATATGAATAATGGGCTGAAGTTCAACGATTTTTTACAGGCGGATAAATTATGACCCTTAGGTCACATTTATGTTGACAATATTAAAAGTGACTGATATAAATTCATCAGGCTTTTAATTCCGCATCATCAGAAAATATTAAGGACGGCTCTATTAAGTTGCGCTAGCACCGCAAACCTTCACTGGTTTCGGCCCGGCATACGCCAGGCTTAAGCTTTTCATAAGCCTGTTTTATAATGTAAGAACTCTTACTATAAAAAAAGGGAGGGGGAAAATGGAGAAAGAACCTGTCGCAGAACTCTGTGCCGAAGATATTGCACATTATCAGGACCTGGCCAGTCAGTATGCCAAAAAGTCGCTGTTGCCTATTTTTCAAGGAGAGTATTCCGACGGTAATTTAGAGCTTTTGCCGGAAAAACTGAAAACCGCTTTTGAGATAGGAATTGCTGCCTCTCCCGATGAGTCCCTTTCCGGCTGCCAATATGGAATTTGGGGCAGCGCCATAGAAGAGACGGGAGTAATCCCTTCTTTGCTTATTTTATCCGTAATTGCCGAAACCTGTGGTGGAGTTGCCATGAGCCTTCATGCGCAGGGTGTGGCTTCCAATCTGCTTCTTCAGACAAAAAGAAAATTGAATTTTACACCGGTTAAAGTGGCAGTGGGCCTTCAGGAAGGATTTTGTCCTCCTTTTTTGGGGACAATAATCTCACCGGATAAAGACAACCCCGCCAAAAGCATAACGACCGCTGAGCAGAAAGCGAATAATTACATAATTAACGGTTCTAAATCTTTTGTTTACTCGCTAAGGGGTGTTGACGCCTATGTTGTTTTTGCACGTGTAAGCGAAAAATGGGGATGCTTTTTGGTGAGCACGAAAGAAAAGGGTATTGAAAGAACAGATATGGGAGTAAGAACAGGCCTTAGAGCTTGTTGTGTTGAACATGTTAAATTCAACAATGTGGAAATTCCACTCGAAGCGCGCGTGGACGACGGCGACGCCCGTTCGTTGGTTATTCGGGCCATGATCCTGAACTGGATGGGGATGTCGGCAATTGCTGCCGGTGTTGCCAAAGGAGCGGCTGTCGCGGCTCGAAGATACGCCGCAGAAAGATATCAGGGTGGAATGCAGATTGAAGAACATCCGGCGGTGAAAATGCTTATTGCCGGCGCGGAAGCCTCGATTGACGTGGCAGAGGCAGCGCTCTATTCCTTGCAGAATGCCGTTCTTACATCATTTCCCGGACTGAAGAAATCAGCGGCCGTCAAACTAACGATTATGGATCTCTGTTCCCGTGCCGTGACCGATTGTCTTCAGACCTTCGGCGGATATGGTTACATGGAAGATTATGGTATGGAGAAACGGCTAAGAGATGTAACTGTTCTGAAGTTAGCGTCCGGTTCTTCCGCTTACCTTAAGCAATTAATTTTCGATATTGAGAAGGAGGGCGTACTATGAACAACTCTCTTGAAGAACGTATAGATCAACTCAAACTGAAAAACGCCACTCAGAAGATGAACATTTTCGGACGCCTTCTGGTTGATAACAGGGAAATGTCTATCTGGGAACATGATACGAAGACCCTTAGCTGGGGTGTGCGCAGATGGCGGCGAAAAGCACTGAAATTCGCCCGCGAATATATTCGACCACTGGCCCCGGAGGCTGATCTTCATCCTCATGATTATGATCCCAAACCGATATTATCTGCCGCTGCGCGACAGGGATTTCAAACACTACTTCTTGTCCCGCCTTTAGGCACAGCCAGCACACTTCCATATTACAGAAATACGGTGTTTCAGGTAGCTATTGTGGGCGAAGAATTTGCAACTGAGTGTGGAGGATTGACGCTTCTTCTTCTGGCGCATAACCTGGGTATCGCTCCGCTTCTACTTTCCGGAAGTCTAAGAAACATACTGGGGCAAATGATTCCTTTTTATCTGAAATCTTACATACTGGGCAGGCCGGAATGCATGGCCTTTGCCATAACCGAACCTGGCGCCGGTTCCGATGTTGAAGAAACTGAAGGTGGAGCATTAGCCAAACTGGTCACTACTGCGAAATTAGCGCCCGATCAGGGTGGATACATTCTCAACGGCCGCAAATGCTTTATTTCAGATGGAGCGATAGCAGATAAGGCAACCGTATTCGCAAAACTGGAGAATGAAGGCATCGAATCATGGACATGCTTTCTGGTGGAAAGAGGGATGAAGGGATTTTCTGTAGGAAGAAGTGAACGTAAAATGGGACAACGGGCGTCGGACGCTTCAGAGCTTATTTTTGATAATGTGTTTATTCCAAAGAAAAATGTTGTCGGAAAACTTCGATCGGGTTGGGCCATTAATCGCAACGTGCTTAATTATTCGCGACCTGTTGTCGGAGCGATGGCCCTGGGACACGGACGCGGCGCTTTTGAACGTTGTCTGGAATTCTGCAGAAAAACTAATCTGGGTCCGAAGCGACTCATCCAATATCAGGATGTTCAATTGGAGCTGGCGGATATGGCGATAAGCCTCTGGGCGGCTCGTTCCATGATCTGGCATAGCTGTAGACAGTTTCGCGCTTATCAATCGGCATCAGCTTCCGCCAAGGTGTTTGCTTCCGACACGGCGTTTAAAGTCTGTAATCAGGCGATGGAACTGATGGGTGACCAGGGATATCTGCATGTTAATGGGGTCGAGCGCGCCTGGCGCGACTCGCGTCTGACGCAGATATACGAAGGCACAAACCAGATTAACCGGCTGGCGCTTTTTGAGCATCATTTGGACACGGATTTTAGAATATAATTATTTTGGAAAAAAATCTTACATCTTGCGTTTTAAATCGTTAACATGGCGAAATAAATCCGTCATGTTATTAGTTGAAATTAAAAAGATGATTTAGGAGTCATAAAAATGGATAACGTATATGTCATTGGTGTCGGAATGATCAGATTTAATAAATATCCTGATAAAACAGTCAGGGGCATGGCCCATGAAGCTATAGATCTGGTTTTGAAAGATGCCGGGTTAGTCAAAGAAGATCTAGAAACCGCTTATTTTTCCAATACCTTCTGGGGACTTTTTTCCAACCAGCACTCCATCAGAGGGGAAGTAGCTTTAAGGAGTATGGGAATTGGAAACATTCCTGTAACCAATGTTGAAAATGCATGTGCCGGCGGCTCTACTGCGCTGCATCTGGCGTATACCGGTGTTTGTGCAGGAATGTATGATGTGGCGCTGGCTATTGGTTCAGAAAAAATATCCAATCCGAATAAAGCCTTGTCGCTGGGAGCTTACGCGTATTGTATGGATACGGAGGGATATGAAGATCAAATAAAGTTGTATGAAGAACTTACCCGTCGCGTGAAGATCGAAATACCCGCAGGACAGCCCGCGCCTGGGGAGGGACACAGCGTCTTTATGGATGCCTATGCAATGGGTGCCCGGTGGCATATGACCCGTTTCGGTTCTACACAGCGTCAAATGGCCGTGGTTTGCGCTAAAAACCACTGGCACGCGTCTCTCAATCCTCTTGCCCAGTACCAGACAAACATGACGGTTGAAGAAGTTTTAGCAGACAGACCGATTTCCTATCCTTTAACCAGAGCGATGTGTGCCCCGGTTGGAGATGGTGCCGCAGCAGTCATTGTTTGTTCGGAGAGTTATTTGAAGAAATTAAAAAACGCCAGGCCGGTTAAAATCCTGGCCTCTGTAATGGGAACGGGCAGAGACAGAGATATGGATGATCCGGATATCGGCGAACGCCTGGCAAAAAAGGCTTATGATATGGCAGGTGTTGGTCCGAAAGACATCAGCCTGGCCGAGGTTCATGATGCCACGGCATGGGGAGAGTTGCATCAGACAGAATCCATGGGATTTTGTCCGATGGGAGAGGGAGGCCCCTATGCTGAATCCGGAGCGACAAAGTTAGGAGGTGAAAAACCTATTAACACCAGCGGAGGTTTGGAGTGTAAAGGCCATCCCATTGGAGCTTCCGGACTTTCGCAAATCCATGAAATCGTAACCCAGTTGCGGGGTGATGCGGGAAAAAGACAGGTGCAAGGTGCGCGTATGGGATTGGCCGAAAATGGCGGAGGCAATATCGGAGTTGAAGAAGCGGCTATGTGCATTCACATACTGGAGGCACCGGCAAAATGAAGGGATAAGGCCTTTGAAAAACTTATCTATCTGTCATTCCGGCGAAGGCCGGAATCCAGAGAATGCTTTATAGTACTGGATATACCCTAAGGGGCACACCGCCGGCCTACGCCTGTATGACGATGTTGATGGTACTTTTTCTGGTTGTGACACAATCCAATATCCTTGGCCGCTTCGATATCATCTTTGATTTAGAAATGGTAAAAAAAGGAGAGAAACATGTCAGATGAGTTGAAAGATTTTCCTTTGTTTAAATCACTGTGGTTAAAGATTAAGGAACCGGATAAGACAGCATTGATTATTGTCAACGACGATGGAAGCGACGAGCGCATAACCTATGCAGGGCTTTTTGAAAATACCAACAGGATTTCGCGATCTCTCATCAAAGCCGGAATCGGTGAGGGCGACACGTTTGCCATCGTGATGAGAAATCATCCGGAATTTCTCTACAGTCTCTCCGCGGCGCTGTCGCTGGGCGCGATGGTTGTGCCCATTGATCCTCGTTCCAAGGGTGCGAAGCTTTCTTTCCAGATAAAGAATACCAAGTGCAAGGGAATTATCGTCTCCGATGAATTCATCGGCAGTATCAAAGAAATTGAAAACGATATTCGGGATGTTCCCGTCATCGGAGTTGCCTATAAAAAGCATCATGGAATTCCCGTGAATTCCGCGTATCCGGTATTGAATGAAATATTGGAGAAAGAAAGCGGTTCATTGCCGGACAAAGCCTTGCCGATGAATTTAAAGCGTCCGGTGCAGATCATTCATACATCGGGCACAACCGGCGATCCCAAAGGCGTTATGCTCCGGGGCCAGCGCTTGAGGGATTCCGCTTTGTTGGGGAAGATAATTTACAAATACAAGAATGATGACATTCTATACAACGGCCTTTCCATGACGCATGGCAATTGTCAATCCGTCACTCTGTTTCCGGCCTTGTCCAAAGGAATAACCGCCGTCATCGGAGAGAAATTTACCAAAAGCCGAATCTGGGATATCTGCCGCAAATACGGTTGCACTTCTTTTTCATCTCTTGGCGGCATGATGGCCGGTATTTATAATGAGCCGCCCAAACCCAATGACGCGGATAATCCGGTGCGCGTAGTTATAAGCGCGGGAACACCGGCGGCCATCTGGGAGGATTTTGAGAAACGCTTTAATGTTAAAATACACGAATGGTACGCGGCGGTAGAAGGAGGCCTGGCGCATAATCCGCCGGGGAAGGGGCCTGTGGGCTCATTCGGCAAGCCGAATTTCCTGATGTATCGTATGAAAATAGTTGATGAAAACGATAAGGAAGTCGGATCGTTCGTCAAGGGAGAACTCATCAGCAAAATGACATTCCGTCCGACAAAAGTGGATTACTTCGGAAAGAAAAAAGAGTCCGATGAGAAAACAAAAGGCGGATGGCTGCGCAGCGGCGACATTTGTCACAAAGACGATAAAGGTTTTCTTTTCTTCGATTTCCCTGATTATGTCGAGAAAATAATCGGAGAGCATGAAAGTGTTTCCGAGGTCTGTGTATACGGAGTTCCGGCATCATCGGGAGCGCCCGGTGAGAGCGATCTGGTGGCTGCAGTTGCGCCTTTTTCCGGTAAAAAGATTGACGTGGATTCATTGAGCGCTCTTTGCGTGAAGAAACTTGAACGCAATTCCGTTCCATCATATTTTCAGATAGTCGATGACATTCCGAAAACGATTACGGAAAAAGCTTTGGACAGGATTCTTAGGGAGCAATTTCGGCCGGACGCGCCCAATGTTGTGAATGTTCAAAAATTGATATCCGGGAAATCCAAATAGTATAGTAAAAAAATATTTCCATTTTTTTCTGACGAGACCGTTTGGAATCTGCGGCATAATTGAGTCAATATTTTCTTGACACACAAGGCCGTTCTTTCCTATACTTCCCACAATAAGAATAAATGTTTTACCAATTGAATTCATTATGGTTACAGTCATCGGGGCAATAAAAGAACGGAGGGAATTGTTATTTAAGATTTGCCCGTAATTTCAAAAAAACATTTTCATCATGGATGGTTATACCTTGAACACATAATGTTATCAGGAGAAAATTATGCCCTTTGTCCAGATATTACTTGTAAACATACCGGCGTGGCTACTCTGCTTTATTATGGTTGTTCTCTATGTTGGCATATCGGTAATAAGCCTGCTCATTATCCGGAAAATTTATCCACATTATAAGTGCAAGCTTCATAACGATATTGCCGGTTTTATATTTGCCACTCTTGGCGTTATTTACGCTGTTCTTCTTGCTTTTACGGTCATCATTGTGTGGCAGGATTTTGACAAGGCAGAGAATATTACGATTAGTGAAGCCAACTGCATCGCAGCGTTGTATCGGGACGCGACACCATTTCCGGCCGAATTTCGCGCCGAACTGAAAAATAATCTGACCAATTATGTCAAGGCTATTATCAATGAAGAGTGGCAAACGATGGTCAAAGGCCAGAGGAGTTCCAGCGCGCAGAAGATGCAGGAAGAATTATGGAAACTCTACAGCGGTTATCAACCGGAAAATGAAACGCAGAAAATATTTTTTGCGGAATCCGTGGATAAAATGAATCAGGCGGCTGAAATGAGACGACAGCGTATTATCTATGCCAGCGCAGGAATTAATCCGCTACTCTATTTTGCGCTTATCGCTGGCAGTTTTATTACCATCGCTTTTACCATGTTGTTTGGTACGGAAAATATTATTCCGCATTTGATCATGGTGTCCTTACTGGCGGCAATGATTGCCATTACCCTTTTTACAGTTATCGCCATGGATTATCCGTTTACGGGAGATATCAGTATCAGGCCTGATGTTTTTAAAAATATTCTTTCATCATTGATGAGTTCGTAAAAATGGGTGAACTTCCGCTTCGCTTCGGGGATAGTTCGGCTAGCCAATTCCGATACACTTCGCTTTCGGATATCGGTGTCACTAATCCCGATAAACTCCGTTATCGGGATAATTCGTCCAGCAAATTTCAGTGCGCTCCACTTCTGAAATTTGGGACTCATTAAAAGCCCCCCGAAGAAGTATATCTCTATCGAGGGGCTAACGAGATCCGCCTATGCCGTCTTGTCTTTTACTGGAGTCCATCATTTGAATTCTTGGTCTTTTAAGGGTGATAATCACCACAAAGACTCTGTGTTTTCATTTTCGTTAACTTCCAGTAGAATAGACTCAATACGAACATCGCAGAATCTCGATTGCATAATCTCTTATATGCATATCTTTCAAAAAAAATTGAACAATATCAAAGAGCGCTGCAATGCTTGCTTCTTCTTAGGCTGTAATCAGCCTATTAAATACTGTCCTTTCGGGCAGTTCATGATTGCAACAAATATGTCGAAACGCTTTTCTTCTTACCTCCCGGTGAAATGATTGAACTTTTTTCATATCTCAGAGAAATAATTCAAGCCTTTCGCATTGCAGCACCTTGACACCTTTAATATATGGATGCCTTTTTTAATGTCAATAGAGGCATCAATATTAGTCCGCTTACTCCAGAGGCTCCATTCCACACTTTTTTATTATTTACAAATTTAACTAAAAGAGTTATCTACTTAGCCAGCATTAACAACCCTCAAAAGAAGCCTTACTTTAAACTGATGCAGAATAAGGGAACCAATGCCGCTTAGCTGGAACGAAATTAAAACACGCGCACTCGCATTTTCCAAGGAATGGCAGGACGAAACTTCCGAGGATGCCGAGGCCAAAACCTTCCGGGATGGTTTTTTCAATATTCATGGCGTTCCCCGCCGACGAGTCGCCACTTTTGAAGAACCGGTCAAAAAACTCAGTGAAAAATACGGCTATATTGATCTGTATCGGAAAAGCGTCCTGATTGTTGAGCACAAATCACGCGGCAAAAGTTTGGATTCGGCCTACTCACAGGCGCTGGATTATTTTCCGGGTCTCAGCAATCGCGACCTGCCTAAATATGTAATCGTTTCCGATTTCGCCCGCATAAGACTTTGTGATCTGGAAGAAAAAGAAGAGCACGAATTCGACCTCAAAGATTTGCACAAAAACGTCCGTCTGTTCGGTTTTATCGCCGGTTACCAGACCCACAAAATTCAGGAGCAGGACCCCGTCAACATCAAAGCCGCCGCGCAAGCGGTTCTCGATGCCCGCGCGCAATTTCCCGAATCAACGCTGGTCGACCTTTACGATCCGCTGACGATGCCGCCCGTTCTTCTCAAAGCTCATCAGCAACTGAATAAAGCCGTGGATGCCGCTTACGGTAAAACCAATTTTACAACTGAAGCCCAGCGTGTAGCATTTTTATTTGAACTCTACCAGAAATACACCAGCCTCTTTGCGCTCGAAAAGCCCAAGCGCCGAGCGAAGAGTTAAACTTTTGGTGACGCACCGACAAAAACAACGGCGCGTTTGGGAAATGCGCCCTACAACTTGTTCTTAGCGAGTGTCAAATCCCACTCCGCTTCGGGGATAGTTTCACTAACGCTTCAAACTTCGCTGTGCTCGTTTTCAACGAGTGTCACTAAATAGTGGATGGTAGATGATGACGAGTGAAATAGAAAAAATAAACCGGAGATTGTTTATAAAAAAAGGTACCGCGCTATTGGGCAGCATGACCATGATGAACGCGGTCTTGTCTCCCCTCAAAAGCGCATGGGCTTCAATACTTGGAGCAAATAAAAGTAATAAAGAAAAACTCATCTTCATTGCCATAGATGGTCTTCATCCTAAATATTTTGAGCTCGATGCCCAGGGTATGCCGGGAGGGCGCGAAGGAAATTGGCTGATGCCCAATATTCGCGCCTTCTTGAAAAAATCGTTGTGGTACAAAAACGCCCGGTGTTATCTGCCCGCGGCCACGGACATGAATCATTTGAACGCTCTGGCCGGAACATCTTCCGCGCAAACCGGTATTATCAGTGTGTGGGCACAACCAACCGGATGGAATAAGAAAGGTGAAATTGTTATCAAAAGCACAAATATGTCATTTGCCAGGGATGACAAGGGCAGACCGGTGGAGACGCTTTTTCATGCATGGAAGCGATGCTGGCCGGAATCCAAAACGATGCTCATTACAGGTAAAGAATGGGTGGGTGAGATGTTTCGTGGAGCCGAGGGAACATCATCCGGTATCGATATTTTGGTTACGGGGCCTAATCATCCTGCTTATTTGAATCCACCACAAAAGGAAAGTCTTGCGGACCCTCATACGGATAAAGATTCCGCTTGTGACCCCGAATCGGGAAGGCTCGGATTTTTCGGAAAATCTATTTCAAGCAACTTCATGACGCGGCTCTATACAGGCCAGGGTAGTTTCCTGACATGGCAAATGGAACACTTTGCTAATCATTTCCCGCATGATAGTTGGATAGTGGATTCAACTCTGGAAATTTTTAAACGCGAAAAACCAGACATGGCTTACATTCTCCTTGCCCAGTGCGACGACGCGGGGCACGCTATCGGCAATGCCTGGGATCCATCGGAGTTTATAAATGTTGATCCGCCGTATGAACCGCCCGATGGATGTGAAAATAAACCCGAATATCAACTGGTCAGTAAAAGGAACAAACTCCTTTTCAAAGAGGCGATACTTGATGTTATTCGAGATGTTGATATTCAATTCGGACGTCTTATAGAGGGTTTGCAAAAACAAAACGTGATCGATAATGCCAATGTCATTCTCTTGAGTGACCACTCCGCAACAAATCATCTTTATACCGAAGATTTCTCGTCCACGGATTGCATGGGGCTTCTGGAGAACGCTGGTATAATGAAAAAAGGGGGGATATTTAAACAAAGGAATATTTATGCCTTCAGCGTGAGCAGTTACGGCGTTTTGTATTGGCGGGATAATAAGGAAAAAGTACCTGAAGCAAAGAGTTTGTTGCTGGCTCACCGGGCATTGAATTCTCAGACAGGTATCAAGGAGTGTCCATGGTGGGTGCTTGACCGTAATGATATGAAGAAAGGTATCGAAGGGGTGTGTCAGCCGGGTGAACTTTATCACTCCTATTATGTCGATATTGATAAAGAGAAAACATTAATATGGCCCGATCTCATTATTCTGGCAAAAAATGGCTGGCAGATTCCTGTTTATAATGGACAGATTCCCAATGTTGGTATCAATGTGCCGAAATGGACGCCACCTTGGCGTGTTTACAATGGTGGCCATGGATCGGTTGATACGTTGCCAATTGTCGCGGCGATTTCAGTTCCCGGCAGGAAAAAAGGTATAAGCAATAAGCCTGTTCGGATTGCGGACCTTGGTGTCACAGCGGCCGCTCTGCTAGGTTTGAAGCTAAACAGCAATACTATCGGGAAAGATTTAAGCAAAGACGTAAGATAAATTGATTTGCAGTAATTTTTATTAAATCGGACAATTAATAACGGGGGCATATATGAAAAGCGACACTTTTACTTTTAAGACATCGGACGGAATGCAGATATTCACTTACAAATGGATGCCGGATGAAGCTTCATTTGTTAAGGGCGCTGTTCAGATAGCTCACGGAATGGCAGAACATGCGGCCCGTTATGAACGCTTTGCCGAAACTCTGACAAAAGCGGGATATGCCGTGTACGCAAACGATCATCGGGGTCACGGGAAGACCGCCGGTTCGCAGGAAGAGATCGGCTATTTTGCCGATGAAAATGGCTGGGACAAGGTCGTGGAGGACATGCACACTCTGACCGGGATCATAAAAAATGATTGGCCGAAGAAATCGTTTTTCCTCTTTGGCCACAGTATGGGTTCGTTCCTCTCCCGCCATTACGCAATGCTTTACGGCAATGAACTTTCCGGCCTTGTACTTTCCGGCACAGGCGGCGATCCCGGCATAATTGGCAAAATCGGGATGCTCATCGCTAAGATGGATGCGAGGATTCACGGGAAAAAAGCAAAAAGCGAAATTATGAACAAGCTTTCCTTTGGCGCTTTCAACGGTGCGTTCAAGCCCAACAGGACGGACTATGACTGGCTCTCCAGAAATAACACAGAAGTGGACAAATATATAAATGATCCCTGGTGCGGTGCGGTCTTTACGGCGGGTTTTTTTTGCGACATGCTGGTTGGCATTGGCTATATCAATAAAAAAGAAAATATAGCGAAGATTCCGAATCATCTGCCCATTTATCTTTTCTCCGGCGCGAAAGATCCCGTCGGAGCTAATACCAAAGGCGTAATTCAGGTTTATAATACACTAAGGGGTATCGGCATAAATGACGTGACTCTAAAATTTTATGCCGACGGCCGCCATGAGATGCTCAACGAGATTAACCGTGATGAAGTCTTCAGTGACGTAATCGCCTGGCTGAATAAACACATCTGATATTGGTGCTCAGAGATAAAAATATTGAGTACATGCTATAACTTTATAAAAAAATATCCCACTTATCTTTTTCTTGACGGCATAATTACATGTATAATAAAATAATACAGGATCATATGTTGTGCTGACTACAAATTTTCATGACGCAGAATTTCATAGCATCGACGACCTGACTTTGTGATAATTTTTAGGAGGGCGCTGTTATGACAATCCGTGAAATATCACCTACTGTTACACAAAATATTTGCAAGGCTATTGTTCTTCGACTTTTACATAAAATCCATGTTGGTCATTTAACAGTGCTGCTTCCCGATGGAAGGGAAGAACATTTCGGCGACAGGGGTTCACCTCTGACCGCGGATATGACAATTTCCGATTACCGGTTTTTTTCTGACGTTGTTTTGCGTGGGGATGTAGGCCTTGGTGAATCTTTTATGCAGGGTGCGTGGGACACTAAAGACATTCCCGGTCTGTTCCGTTTGTTCATTAAGAACCGCCAGGCATTGCAAGAAGGATATCCCGCGGCAGAATGGTTGTGCAGTCAGAAAAATCGTTTGCTATACAATCCACGAAAAAATACACCGATCGGCAGCAGGGGAAATATTCAACAACACTACGATTTGAGCAATGAATTTTTCCAGAAATTTCTTGACCCGTCCATGCTCTATTCCTGTGGAATTTATTCTTCGGAAAAAGATTCCTGCGAGGCAGCTCAAAAAAACAAGATAAACAGCATCATTGAAAAGGCTCAAATAAAGGCAACCGATCACGTTCTGGAGATTGGCTGTGGCTGGTGCGGTTTTGCTGTAGAGGCCGTTAAACAAACACAATGCCGCCTTACAGGTATTACCGTCTCGCGGGCTCAATATGAGCTTGCGTTGGATCGTGTAAAAAAAGAGGGGTTGGAAAAAAATATTGAAATTCGTCTTCAGGATTACAGGGAAATTAAAGGTCTCTATGATAAAATTGTTTCCATCGAAATGCTCGAAGCAGTCGGCCATCGGTATTTCGGCAAATTTTTCCAGTGTTGTGACCGTCTTCTTAAACCGGGCGGCTTGTTCGTGATTCAGGTAATCACCATACCCGATCAGCGCTATGACGACTATCGCTGGAAAACGGATTGGATTAAGAAATATATTTTCCCGGGAGGAGTTCTGCCCTCTGTAACGGTTCTCAGTCAGGCAGCGACAAAATATTCAAGTTTTATTATGGAGAATCTGAAGGATATAGGTACCCACTATGCTGTGACACTTAAAGACTGGCGGGAAAAATATCTTAGCAATATTGAATCTATATCCGCAATGGGATTTAATAATGTTTTCCGCAGAAAGTGGGAATATTATCTGGCCATATGCGAGGCTGGCTTTGCCGAACGCGTTTTGGGTGATATACAGGTTGTCTTTCGCAAGCCGGTGTGATCGGCCTATTATTTTTTTACAAATAAGGCTTGACTATTCTTTGAAATTGCCATAATGTCTCGCCAACTTCAGGTATTTATAAGTAAAAATTTGAAGGAAAGAGTTGAATTCAGACGTATTGAAGCACATAGGTTAGCCACCGGTACTTTAGAGTCTTGGTGGCTTTTTAGTTCTGTCATCGTGTTGATTCGACTTTTCGAAATATTAAGAAAGGAGGATTAGAACTATGCCAGAAGGTAAAGTAAAGTGGTTTAACGAAAGCAAAGGCTTTGGATTCATTTCGCAAGAAGATGGCGCAGATGTGTTTGTACATTTCAGTGCAATTCAGGCCAGCGGTTTTAAGACGTTAAAAGAGGGCCAATCTGTAAGTTTTGATGTTGTCCAGGGCAAAAAAGGCTTGGAAGCGACAAACGTCAAACCTGTCTAGTTTTTAATGACACTCGCTAATAACGAGTCCCGACAAGTCGGGATTCGAAGCGCAAGTGGAATTATCCTAGGAGCGTAGCGACGTAGGAAATGAGAAACTAATAAATAAGCACTTCGTGTGTGAGAAATCATGATGGAGTGCTTTTTATTATGCCGATTATTATGATTTTGCTTTATTTATCCAATTATTAATCTGTGTTTTTGAAGGGACTTTATTTTTTAGTTCCGGTTTATCTGCTACATACTTTTTAATTTTACCCCAAAGATCTTCGCCATTTGCTTTTGCAAGTTTTACAACCGAATCAACCCCAAGCTTGACCAGAATATATGCATAATCATCGCCAATTCCTCTTAGACGCATCAAGTCTGCAATGCTCACCCACTCTTTAAGAAGCTTATCGCTGATGCCGGTTGAGCAGGCAATTCTTTTAAGGCCGGCAGATTTACTGCATTTCTGCAGTAAATCAAAAGTTGTTTTAATTTTTACAAGCGCCAGTTTTTTCTCAAAATATTCTCCTATCGTTTTAATTTCGGAAATCAGGCTTATATCTCCTTTAATTACCGTCTTCATCTTATTTCTAAAATCACGTACAGAAATCATCTTATCTCTTAGCAATTCCCTGTACAATGTGTCCTTTGGCTTGGTTTCGAACTCATCGATAATCTTTTTATTTCTGGCAATATTTAAATATGAGTTAAAAGCAACGTTTTTTAAATTGCTGAAGGTTTTCTCCGGATCAAATGATATCGATGCGATGTCTGTTTTCTTTATGGATTCTTCAACCTCTGTTATTGTTTCAGATTCAAATCCAAAATTATTCAAAATTGTTTTGTAACTATCAGAGAATCCATTATTCTTTATCTTTTCAACTTCACCTGCATATTCGGGATCGGAAAGTTTTATAACTCCTATATTTTCCTGTTTGATAATACGTTGCACCGTTGGAAAATTCTGCTGTAAAATAAATGCTTCTTCCTGGGCTTTTTTTAGGAGTTCCTTGCTATGTTTTTTCTGCAGGTTCTTTGCGGTAGTATTTCCGTGCTTTTGTGCGCTCAAATATCGGGAAAGCGATATTCCCGATGACTGATTAATTGCATATATGTTATTGAGAGAACCGGCTAAAGTTTTAAGTTCATAGGGCACTGGAACATTAATTGTTAAAGGTTTTACCAGTTTTGTATAATCATGTAATTTCTTATAATTTCTATCGTATTCGGGCGGATCCTTGGCCAAGCGTTTTGATTCTCCCGCAGAATAATAAGCAATGCCGATAGCAGCAGCTGCAATTGCTGCCGCCGGAGCTCCAACACCAAATGCCAGAGTACAACCTATCGAAATCGCTAAGACGGCATAACCTGCGATAACTTCATAATAAAAATCCTGAGCCAAGTCAGCATACTCTTTTTTTTCTTCTTCAACGGTCACCTTGACGGTTAAATCGCGGGCATATGTATCATTGAATCCATCCGCACATGTAACCTCTATTTCGGCTGAATATTTAAATGATTTTTCGTAAGGCTCTTGTCGGGAAAATTCTAAATAAGCTTCTGTCCACCATGTCCAATCCTTACAAATAGATATTGAGCACATTTCCGTTGATTCAGAAGGATCAAGAGCGCCTCCGGTATAAGATTCTATCACGATGTTATTATTTTCATTGCCTGATACGGAAAGATCATCTTCACGTAAATCGGTGCCTATATTTGTAATTCTTTTATTACCTACGTTTGAACACTGTAATACTAATATAAAGTTATCTTTCCAGTTAATGCTTGTGCCATTCGGGTTGCAATGCATATATATTGATAAAATATTAGGCTTTTGCGCTGTAATTATTATATTAACATCTTTAGAATCCTGTAGCACATAATGAATACCGGCCGAACTGCCTGATCCTGACCAGGATGATACATCGAGCTTAACTTCAATATGACAGCGATAAGTTTTAGTCATCGGAAAGGGACCGTTTTGGAATAGACTAGAGCTTATTCTGTAAGCCATTGAACTCCAACTTCGGGTTCCCCAACCCCATCTATCATCAAATGTCTGTGTAATTGTATCCAAAACATTGTTGTTACTATCGTATACTACCATTGAAAAAGAAGCATTATCTCGCAATGCGGTAGCTTCTATGTGTCTGACCGGTACTACCAGATATATATCATCCGCAATTTTGTCTCTATTGATGGTTATGGTGTTTTGAGCATCGGCTCTAACAAAAGGATCTTGATATCTTGTTCCCACCAGTGTTCCACTGCTTAAAAGTTCGCCAATCGTAATATATTCCGGCATAAATCCTCCTTTTTATATTTATTGGTTGGTTGTGTATGAAACAATTATAATTTTGATAAGACGTCTTTAGAAGGGCTTAAATATATAACTCTGTTTTTTATTGTCAAGGTAATATTAACTTATAATTCAATCATTTAATGTGAATATGTGATTAACACGTTTAACTGTAAGAAACAAGTTCTCTCGCGTTTTTTCATATAAAAAAGATTAGCTTGACATATTGTGCCGCAACATGTATTTACCCACATTCACAAAAACGCTTGTTTATGACGGATCCCCATCTGGCAGAACTCTCTTCCAAGTGTGGGGTTTTTTTATTAATGAGACTCGCTGAAAACAAGCGTAGCGAAGTTTGAAGCGTAAGTCGAATTATCCCAGGAGCTTAGCGACGAGGGATTTGAGGATCGCTGAAAACGAATCCCGACGAGCGAAGTGAAGTTTGAAGAGTAAGTCGAACAATCCCCGCAGCGAAGCGGAGTGGGATTGATGACACCTTTCTCCGAAAGCGAAGCGCATCGGAATTGGTAAATCGAAATATCCCTGAACGAAGTGAATGGGATTAGTTACACATTAGCAATAATTTAGAAGGTAAAAAAAGGTAAAAGGTACAAAAATAATGAAGATTGAAGATCAGAAAATTCGTAATATCGGTATAAGCGCACATATTGATTCCGGAAAAACCACGCTTACCGAGAGGATTCTTTATTATACGAAAAGAATTCATGCCATCCATGATGTCAAAGGAAAAGACGGAGTCGGCGCCACGATGGATTCCATGGAACTGGAAAAGGAACGCGGCATCACTATCGCTTCGGCAGCCACTTATTGCGAATGGAAAGGCCACGAGATAAATATTATAGACACACCGGGACATGTCGACTTTACCATGGAAGTGGAAAGATCGCTCCGTGTTTTGGATGGCGCCATTCTGGTTCTGTGTGCGGTCGGCGGCGTTCAGTCGCAATCCATTACGGTTGATCGGCAGATGAAAAGATATAAAGTTCCGAGCATTGCCTTTATTAATAAATGCGACCGTAGCGGCGCTAATCCTTTCCGTGTAATCAGCCAGTTAAAATCAAAGCTAGGCCACAATGCCGTAGCCATGCAGATTCCCATTGGTCTGGAAAATGAAGCCGAAGGCGTTGTTGATTTAGTCAGTATGAAAGCGCTTTATTTTGACGGCGAAAACGGCGAGATTGTCCGCGAGGCGGAAATTCCGCAGAATCTCCAGGAAGAAGCCAAGACAAAAAGAGAAGAGTTAATTGATGCCGCTTCGGTGTTTTCCGATGAATTGACGGAAGCAATTCTGAATGAAAGTGAAATATCTTCCGAATTGATTTATGCAGCTATGCGCATAGGTACATTGCAAAGAAAAATAACCCCTGTTTATATGGGATCAGCATATAAGAATAAAGCCATACAGCCAATGCTTGATGGTGTTAGTTATCTTTTGCCTTGCCCTTCCGATGTGGAAAATGTGGCGATGGATATGGATAATAATGAAGAACTCGTTGTGCTGGAAAATGATCCAGAAAAACCAATTGTCGCTTTGGCCTTTAAATTGGAAGATGGCAAATATGGGCAATTAACGTATGTTCGCGTTTATCAGGGAACAGTGGCCAAGGGATCGATTATTGTCAATATCCGCAACGGAAAAAAGGTGAAGGTAGGCCGCGTTGTGCGGATGCATGCCGATCAAATGGAAGATGTCGAATATCTGAAATCCGGGTACATCGGCGCGTTATTCGGAATTGAATGTTCTTCCGGCGATACTTTTACTTCCCCGGGAACAAATGTAACGATGATTTCCATGTATGTGCCCAAACCGGTCATATCTGCGGCTATAACGACCAAAGATAACAAATCGCAAATGGCTATGGCCAAGGCGCTGAATAGATTTTGTAAGGAAGATCCGACTTTTAAATCTTTTGTTGATCCCGAAACCAATGAAACAATTATCGAAGGCATGGGTGAACTGCATCTGGACATTTATGTGGAAAGAATGAGGCGGGAATATGGCGCCGACGTCACGACAGGTAATCCCCGCGTTGCTTACCGCGAGACAATCACACAGCATGCCGATTTCAATTATACCCACAAAAAACAAACCGGTGGCTCCGGCCAATTCGCTCGCATTGCCGGTTTTATTGAACCGATCAGCGATGCCGAGTTTGTTTTTGAAAATAAAATTTTCGGCGGCGCTATTCCCACACAATTTATTTCTGCTTGCGAAAAAGGATTTAAACAAAGCATGGCCAAAGGGCCGAAATTGGAATTTCCGATTACCGGCGTGAAGGTGCTCATCAATGACGGCGCTTCCCATGCGGTGGATTCTTCGGATATGGCTTTCCAGGCATGTGCTCGTGGAGCATTCAAGGACGCATATCTGCGGGCAAAGCCGGTCATTCATGAACCGATAATGAAAGTGGTCGTGGAAACTCCAACTGAATTTCAAGGTGCCGTCATGGGACTTTTAAATCAACGCCGCGGCATGATTATCGGATCTCAGGATGAAGATGTCATGTGCGTGATTGAATCACAAGTGCCGCTGGCGGAAATGTTTGGATTTTCGACTATCCTGCGTTCAGCCACACAGGGCAAAGCACAGTTCACAATGGAATTTTCCATTTACCGGCAAGTGCCGCAGTCAATCGCGGAGAAGATCACACTGGAAGCAGCTGAAAATAAAAAATCAGCCGCTTAATAAATTAAAAAGATGTTGACAAACAACAGTGCCCTGAAAAGGGAAGAAAATGTTATCCATTTAACTTATAAGGATATTATCATGATAAAAAAAGAAATGATTTTCCGCAATCCGCTGATTAATCTTGGTTATGAAAATGAAGATATTTTGCCGAGCGGAGGGTTTGGAGCGGTGCTTGCTCATGCCGGAGTAGGCAAGACAGCCTTGCTTGTTCAGATTGCTTTAAACGCGATGTTACGCGAACAGCCTGTACTGCACGTAAGCCTGAACGATGCGGTGAGCAAAGTTGATGTCTGGTATCAGGAGTTGTTTCATGATATTGCCGCGAAATTTGATGCTGCTGAAATTCAGGATTACTGGGACAACATTCAGCCTTACCGTTTTATCATGACTTTCAAAGTAGAAGGTTTCAGCGCGCCGAGGCTGGAAGAGCGTTTAACCGACTTAATGCAGCAAAATATTTTCAAACCGCATACTGTAATCATTGACGGATTTAAATTTGATGAGGCGGGTCGCGGACAGCTTGTGCAATTGAAAGAACTGGCTCATAAATATTCAATGCGTATCTGGTTTACTGTGCATACGCATCGCCATGAGCCGCCGCAGGAAAATGGTTTGCCTCTTTCTTTTTTACATGTGGCAGATTTATTTGACGTTATCGTTCAACTGGCCGCAAAAGGCGATGAAGTATATATTAAATCCCTTAAAGGAAGATCAGTCGAAGCAAAGCAAAACGATTTGGTTCTTGATCCGGCTACGATGTTGATTAAGGACGCTAAGTAATAGAGGTTCGCGATGTTTGAGTCCAATGAAGAACTTTTTCAAGCAGTGAACGAATTAATTGCCAATTTGGAAAAAAGTGGTTTTAATTCGTCAGCCTTGGAATTAAAGAGAGGATTTCAATCAATCAATGGGTTAACTGATGGTTGGGCTACGTTCCTGGAGTCCATTGAATGTGTACAGAAGAGTCATTCTATCAATATAGACTCTAATGATCTGGACAAATTACAATTAATTTACGAAACAGTATATTTTGCAGTGTACCGAAAAAAACCCAAACCCTGGTGGCAGCTCGGGTAATTATTACCCCGGGGAAAATAATTGCTGCCGGTTCCCGCCGTCGAAGTCACAGAATATCTGCTAATCAAGTATCACCAAAACCTGATCCGTTTTTACGGAATCACCTTCTTTAATATTTATTTTCTTAACTGTGCCATCAGCAGGAGCATATATAGGGATTTCCATTTTCATGGCATCCATAATAACGACCTCATCATCAGTATTAACCTTGTCGCCTACATTAACAACAATACTGATGACTTTTCCGGTCATGGGTGCTTTTATTTCCATACTCATTTTGCACATCTCCTTTTTAGTCCCTTACTTTTCATCGGGAAAACGTTTAATACTTTTATTGATAAATTGATTTTGTATCAATACCCAAATTACAAAGTAAGGTCAATAAAATTATAAATGTTTTTTAAATTAGAATAATTAGTAATAATTAGTAATATTTTAGGAAAATTTTCTTGAAATATTGCGTTATATTGTTTATGCAGTCTTATCGTCTTTATAAGGAGGGATTATGTCCGGTGAACTAATGAACACCAAAGAAGTTGCCAGATATCTTGATATTCACGAAAAGCAGGTTTATCTGCTGATCAAAGCCGGAAAAATTCCCTGCACAAGAGTCACCGGCAAGTGGATTTTCCCCGTCAGACTTATTGATGAGTGGATAAGAAACAGCGCACAGGATTCTCTCCAGCAGGCCAGAAAGAAAATAAATCAAATCGAAGGAGCGCTTCTGGCAGCGGGGAGCAATGATCCGGTTCTGGATATGCTTCTGACTGCAATCAAAAAGGATCACCCTGACTTTAATATTTTTTCAGCCAACACAGGTAGTGTAGGTGGTCTGGAAGCGCTCAATACGGGTCTGACGGACATTGCGTTTTCTCATCTTCTTGATCCCGAAACAGGCGATTACAATATTCCTTATTTAAAACAGTACTGTCCTGATAATCATCCGGTTGTCGTGAATATGTTTTATCGTCAGGTGGGATTTATCATCGTAAAATCAAGAATCAATGTATTTAAAGGATGGGAAAGTCTGACTAGCAAAAAGATTCGCTTTGTGAATCGGCAGAAAGGATCAGGGATAAGAATTCTGCTGAATCATGAACTGCGAGAAAGAGACATCTCTGGTGACAGCATCAAAGGTTATGAAAATGAAGTTTATACGCATTTTGAAGTTGGCCTCGCGCTCATTTCAGGCGAAGCAGATGTGGGCGTTGCCTCTGCCGCTGTGGCGAAAATACTCGACTTGAATTTTCAACCATTAATCAGTGAGCGTTTCGATATGATTCTGGATAAGAATACTTTTTTCCAACCGGCCATTCAGACTTTTATTGAGACACTCAAATCCGAACAATTTAAAAACCATGTGGGACGTATCGGTAATTATGATTTTAAAGATGCGGGGCGTATTTTCCATTCTTAGAAAAATTATTAATGAAAATAAATTGAGGTAAGGAGGATTAAGAATGAAATTATTTATCGGAAAATTGACGGTGTTGCTTATTTTAGTATGGTCGTCTCTGGCGTTGGCCGTCAATGGGGATAAATTTGTATTTTTGTCCAGCACAATCGGTCCGATTGATGCCGGAATTGTCAGCGCTCTTGAAGATCAGTTTGAAAAAGACACAGGCATCCGTGTGCGTCATGTGGGCGCGGGAACGGGAGCTGCTTTGGATATTGCGCGCAAATGCGAAATTGATCTGGTTATGGTTCATGCCAAATCTTTGGAAGAAAAATTTATCGCTGATAGTTTCGGCACAGAAAGAATTCCCTTGATGTATAATGATTTTGTTATTGTCGGACCGGTTTCCGATCCGGCGGCAATCAAGGGAACGAAAACAGCAGCGGAAGCATTAAAGAAAATTATGGATAGCAACTCTCTGTTTATCAGCCGCGGTGACAAATCAGGCACACATGTCGCGGAAATGGAACTCTGGGGAAAGGCCGGAATTAAACCTTCAGGTTCATGGTATGCCGTTTACGCAAAGGGAGCTGAAGGCAATGTTCCCACGCTTAAATATACCGATCAAAAAGAAGCTTACACGGTGATTGATCGAGCGACTTATCTATCCATAAAAGACCAGATCACGCTGGCAGTATTGGTCGAAGGTGATGAGGCTCTTTTAAATTTTATTTCATTAATACCAGTCAATAAGGCAAAATGTCCCAAGGTCAACATGAAAGACACAAAGACATTTGTAAAATGGCTGACCTCTCCCAAGAAAGGCCAACTGATTATCCGTGATTTCGGCAAGGATAAGTTCGGCGCGGCTCTTTTCTTTCCCAATTCTATAGAATGGCAGAAAGTACAAAAGAAATAAAAGAATAAATTTAATATAAAGGAGAAAAATAATGAAAATGTTCAGAAGTAGTAAAGTTATAATAACGTTGATGTTAGCCGCGTTGCTTTTCGCGTTCGGAACGTCAAACGTTTTTGCAGCGAAAGCCGCGCCCAAACAAAAGAATATCATTCTGGCGACCACAACAAGTACTCAGGACACGGGTCTGCTCGATGTTTTGATTCCCATTTTTGAAAAGAAGACAGGTTACTTTGTAAAGACGATTGCCGTGGGCTCCGGTCAGGCCATGAAGATGGGGGAAAAAGGCGAGGCGGATGTAATGCTGGTTCATTCACCGGATGCTGAAAAGAAATTTGTTGCTGATGGTTTTGGTATAAACAGACAACTGGTTATGCATAATGATTTCATTATCGTCGGACCAGGCACAGATCCGGCCAAGATCAAGGGCGTGAAGTCTTCGGCTGAAGCTCTTAAAATGGTCGCTAAAGCGGAAGGTTTGTTTTTATCGCGCGGAGATAACTCGGGAACACACGCCAAAGAAAAAGTTTTATGGAAAAAAGCAGAAGTAACTCCTGCCGGACAAAAATGGTATCAGGAAACCGGATTGGGAATGGGACAGACTTTAAATGTTGCCGCGGAGAAAAAAGGTTATACGCTGACTGATCGCGGAACTTATTTGTCTTTGAAGAAAAATCTGGGATTGGATATACTGGTAGAAGGTGATGCTGCTCTTCTTAACATTTATCATGTGATTGAAGTCAACAGCGCCAAATGGCCCAAAGCCAATGCCGCCGGAGCCAAAGCATTTGCCGATTTCATGGTTTCCCAAAATACTCAGAAGATCATTAAGACCTTCGGTGTTGATAAATACGGCTCTCCGTTATTCTTCTCCGATGCCGGAAAGAAAGTTGAAGATTTGGGTAAATAATTTTAGTAAAAGTATTGCAGGTTTTATAAAGTGGATTTAATTGTTCAGGGAATCATAAAAGCTTTTGAGTTAATTATTACTTTTGATCCTGAAGTATTGGGAATAACGTGGCTGTCTTTGAAAATATCAGGGACAGCCACGTTTATCAGCCTTTTTATCGGGGTTTCCATTGGCACGGCCGTCGCTTTAAACAATTTTTTCGGAAAAAGATTTGTTATCAGTCTAATCAATACTGGTATGGGTCTGCCGCCGGTGGTTGTCGGTCTTTTCGTTACGATGCTGATCTGGCGCAGTGGCCCTTTCGGATTTCTGGAAATCCTCTATACTCCCTATGCCATGATTATTGCGCAGGCGATTATCGCCACACCGATTGTCATGGGGATATCTCTGGCCTCCATTCAAAACCTGCCGCCGAATCTGCGTCTGCAAATTTTGTCTCTGGGCGCAAGCCGTTTGCAGATGGTGTGGATATTGATTAAAGAAGCGAAACTGCCACTTCTGGCGGCGGTCATGGCGGGTTTCGGTGGCGTTATTTCCGAAGTCGGCGCTTCCATCATGGTCGGTGGTAACATTAAAGGATATTCGCGGGTGCTTACCACAGCCACGGTTATGGAAACCGGCAAGGGAAATTTTGATATTGCCATCGCGTTGGGCATTATTCTTTTAATCCTCGCCTTTATTATCAACGCTCTGCTTACACAACTACAGCAAAGGCAGCATCCCCGATGAAATCCGAAGTTCTGATGAAGGCGGAAAATATAATTTTAAAGCGCGGCGGCGTGACCGTGTTGGATATTCCTGAATTGCATGTGCGACAGGGCAGGATTCTGGCGCTGATCGGTCCCAACGGCGCAGGGAAATCGACACTGCTTTTAATGATGGCCGGTTTATTAAAACCTCAGCAGGGGAAGATTTATTTTCAGGGTTTGCCCCTGGAAACGAGAGCGGATCTGGCAATGCTGCGCCGTCATGTGTCTGTCGTTTTTCAGGAGCCATTGCTTTTGAATAATTCCGTTTTTGAAAATGTGGCGCTGGGCTTGAAGTTTCGCAAAATAAAAAATGAGGAAATAAAAACCAGGGTTCAAAGTGCTTTGGATTATTTCGGAATAAGCCAGTTGGAAAAAAGATCGGCTCGGGCACTTTCCGGAGGAGAAGCAAAAAGGGTTTCGCTGGCCAGGGCGTTTGCCATCAAACCTCAAATCATATTGCTTGACGAAGCATTCAACTCGCTTGATCCGCCATCCAGAGAAACCATTATTGACGATTTAAAGCGGATATTGGAAGAAACGAAAATCACGGCGGTGCTGGCTCTGCACGACAGGGAAGAAACGTTGCGTCTGGCGCAGGATGTCAGTGTCATGAACAGCGGTAAAATCGTGCAGTCAGGAACTACCGCCGAAATATTTAATCAGCCGGATTCGGAGTTTGTGGCCAATTTTGTCGGTACGGAAACAATACTGGAGGGAACGGTGAAAAGCTGTTCGGTGGGGAATATCGTTGTTTCAGTTTATGGAAAGGAAATAGCGGCCATAGGCGATTGTTCCATCGGACAAAAGGTTTACTGCTGTTTGAGGCCGGAGAATATTACTGTATCCAGCCAAGTTCAGAGTAAAATAAGCGCGCGCAATATCTTTGAAGCAAAAGTAACCAAAATTATCCGCCAGGGATTTTTTAATAAACTGATTCTCGACTGTGGATTCCCTCTGGTCGCATACGTTACAATAACTTCCTGCGAAGATTTAGGCATAACTCAAGGGGCTACCGTAGTCGCTTCCTTCAAGGCAACATCCGTTCATGTCATCAATAAAAACGGTTATTTATAATGCTACTTGCCTTTCATCTGGCTTGGCTTGAGAATCTTTCAATTCTTGATGATATCCGAGCTCAATTATATTTTTGTATTACATTGAAAAAGTTTAAGTTTTACAAATATTATGATTTAAAAATTTTATAAAATTAATCTTTACTTTTAATTTTCTATCGCTTATAAATATTAAATATGTTCAATTATTAAAAAAATTCCTTGAAAGGAGGATTGCTTATGAAGAAACATTCTTTCCCTTATTTAGTTCTAATCGTAACTTCATTTCTGCTTTTAACTTTATCATCGTTTGTTTCGGCAGCGGAACCCATACAAGCCGCTCAAGAACCGGTAGAAATTTATAATCCGTTCTATGTTGGAGTTTTCGGTGGCTGGGTCATACCCGCTGATGACCTCAAGATAGAAAACGGGGAGAAAATAGAAATTCATCTCAATCAAAGCTGGGCTGCCGGCGCCAAGGTTGGGTATATTTTCCCAGTCAAATGGCTGGCTGTCGAGTTGGAGTATACTTTTCTGTCGGGACAGCATGCCGATGCGCCTACAATAGGATACTTTAGAGCACACAACGCGATGGGCAACCTTATACTGAGATATCCTTACGGGATGATTCGCCCCTATATTGGAGGCGGTGCCGGCTGGTCATGGGGTGAATTCGCCAGGTTCGAGGACAATGATACAAAAGCTAATGCTTTCGGATGGCAGGCATTAGCAGGTATAAACCTGGAAATCATTCCGAGTTTGTCGGTCGATTTTGGATACCGCTATTTCAGCAGCAAATATGAAATTGAGGATGTCAATGTTACAGCCGCAGATCACATGATTTTGGTTGGACTGAATTACCACTTCGGCGGTGCGAAGCCTGTTCCACCCCCGCCCCCACCGGAACCAGAACCTGTCGTCGTACCGGTTGTTAAGGAAAAGAAGTGTCCCAATACGCCTTCGTGCTGTGTCGTTGACACGGAAGGATGTCCCTTTGATTCCGACAAGGATGGTATATGTGATGGTTGCGATAAGTGCCCCGATACACCCTCCTGCTGTATTGTCGATGAGAATGGATGTTCCAAGGATTCCGACAATGATGGTGTGTGCGACGGTTGTGACAAGTGTCCTGATACGCTTGCCGGTTGCACAGTCGATGAAAACGGTTGCCCCAAAGATACCGACAATGATGGCGTGTGTGACGGTAGAGACAAGTGCCCCGACACTCCTGCCGGTGTGAAGGTGGATAAGGATGGTTGTCCTATCCCGGAGATTGTAGAGAAAGGAAGAACGACCCTCAATGTATTGTTTGATTTCGACAAATCCGCCATCAAGGGAAACTATTCTAAGGATATTGATGCGCTGGCTGATGTTATGAAGAAATATGAGGATTTAAACGTAACAATCGAAGGACATACCGATAACATTAATAGATCCAAAGATCCGGACTACAATAAAAAACTTTCCCAGCGACGGGCTAATGCCGTAAAGAAATACTTGGTAGAAAAATCAGGTATTGACGCCAAGCGCCTGACCGCAATCGGCTTCGGTGCGGGAAAACCAATCGACTCTAATAAAACAAAAGAAGGGCGTCAGAAAAACCGGCGTGTAGAAGCGGCAGTGGATTACATTATCAAAAAGTAAGTATTGGTTATTAGAATAAAAAAAACCCGTGGCAATTCCGTCACGGGTTTTTTTATTTGCAGGGAATGCAAACATATTAACATCAATGATAAATTCCCTTATTGAAGCTTGGCAGGCGTAATACCCCGCAGTTTGTTGCGGAATCTGTTTCTAGCGCTTACTTTGACCCGTGATTCCATGTAAATTTAAACTCATACCAAGTTGCATTCAAAAGATAACGAGGCGGCAAGGAGGAGGGTCCGCAGGCGTATATGAAAATACGTTGAGGAAGCCGACCCCGGCCTGCGCCGGGGCAGGCTATGCAACAAAGTTAGCTAAAGACCGGAAGCGCATCCCGCGCAGGGGATCGCATAATAAATCAAATTTTTACCTTACCGGTAAGTTACCGCCTGTCAGGCGGTAACTTACATGCGACTTGATATCAGGTTTTTGTAATCGGCTTCGAACGATCGATAATATAGCCCTGAATAGCATCAATATTAAGTTCTCGCAGAATCTGCCATTGCTTTTCTGTCTCGACGCCTTCAGCTATTACTATTACATCAATACTATGAGCCACACTGCAAATGGAGCTGATGAAAAAACGACTGTCACTGTCTTCATCTTTCAATTCACCCGTGTATGCCCGGTCAATTTTCACGTAATCCGGCCGCAAGGATTGAAGGTATTTCAAGTTCCCGCAACTTTGACCATAATGGTCCAACCCCAATTTATGGCCGCACGCACGAATAACTGCAGTGAAAGACTTTAAAATATTTTCATTTTGTACGGCGCCGAATTCTGCAAATTCAAAAATTATCCTGGGTGCTTTTTCTGGTAAATTTACCAAATTATTTTGCACCCACTGAACAAATGATTCATCCTGCAAGGAAGAAGGCGATAAATTGACCGCGACAGTATCAGCGCCAAGATCCTTGCGATCAAGTTTCATAACTTCTTCGATAATCATGCGATCCAGAGAAGAAACCAGCTTTAAGCGCTCGGCAACAGGGATGAATACTCCGGCATTGATAATTTCACCTTCTTCAAGAATAATTCGTGAAAATATCTCCTGATGAAGTAAGATATTCCTATCCCCGGCGTCTACAACAGGCTGGGCGTACAGGACAATCCGGCGGTCTTTAAGCACTTTTTCCAACGCTTCCTTCCACTGCAACTGGCCGAAAGGAGACTTCTCGGTGTTTTCCATAACCGTGCGGACATGCCAGGCATTAGCCCCGGTTTGTGTGGCAGAGGCCAGCGCCAGATCAGCTTCCGCAAGAAGTTGGCCAAGGGTAACAGATCGGTCATAGGCGCAGGTTCCAACATTAGAAACATTTTCCGTAGCTGTGATATCCGCAGCAGCCAGAGAGCTAAGCGTGTTAGCCACTTCTCCGGAAAGCCGGGCTGCTTCGGATGGCGGATAATCGGGCAGAAATAAGACAAAATCGCTTCCGGAAAGACGGGCCAGAACTGAACCCGCAAGCTTTGCCGCAATCTCCTGCATTAATGTCGCAACTCTCTTCAACAATTCGTCAGCAACGAGAAAACCTCTTTGTTGATTGAGTGTTTCCAACCCGTTAATGCGGACCAGCAATAAAATTCCTTTCATGTCGCTGTCTTTGTTATCAAGACAGGCGGTAACCTGGCTTTCGAAATAGCGGCGATTGCCAATACCCGTTAGTGAATCGTTATAAGCACGCTGACGGAGTCCTTCGGCTTGTATAACCTGTTCGGAAAACATTTCTTTCACTTTTTCCGTCATGCGGTTCATCACAAAAACAATACGTCGAAGTTCTCTTGTTCTTGGTATCTTTGTCTGGATCTCGTATTCCTTTCGGCATAAAGCATCTGCCTGCTGTTCAACGAGGACCAGGGGACGCAGAAGCATACGTAATCCAAAGCCGCCCGCGATCAATATGAAAATTCCGCATAGCGCAAAAAGTAAGGTTGTATGTTTAATATCCTGCCACAGACTGTTGTAAGCATATCCCGCATGGCTTTTTACATAAATTGTTCCCGCCTGGCGCCAACCGGCCGTGACATAGGCATTGGCCTCGGGTACTTTTAATGGGACCAGCTTGATGAACCATGAAGGCACTCCTTCAATGACCACCTTCAGATTTCTTTCTAATAAGATCTTTCCGTTAGGGTCAATAAATCTGATCGTTTCGTAATATCCCCTGTCGAAAATGGCGTTGATAATGGTTTCCACGCTGACCATGTCGTCCGGGTATTGCGAGACGGCAAGGCCGAGAGAACTTGCAGTATCCTGAGCGTGGGATTCAAGCTGGTTTGTCAGGAATGATCGTGTGCTCTCAAACTTGGCGAACCATGTTCCCGTGAAAAGAATTAAAAACAATAATACAGTAAAAATAACTAATTGCCTGTAAAGAGTCATTTAAAGCCTCCTGTTAAATTAAATTCCAGTTCCTGCCATTCTTTGCAGAAGATCATTCCATGCCGCAAGCCTGCTGCTTTTACCGGCTAATTTCCCCTGTCCGCGGTCGTGAGCCAGCCATAGTCCTGCACCGTTGAAAGTAAATATGGGTAGAAGATCCCGTCGTTGCGATGCCGGATTAATGGAATCAACGAGACTGTCGAGGATTAAAGGTTCGGCTCCTGGGTTGCTGTAGTACAACATAACCATGTGAAAAATATTGTATTGTAGTGCCTTAACATAGGCTATTCTCAGCTTTTCTTCGGGCACTCCCATCAATTTGAGGCTGAAATATTTGGCAATGGCATAATCCTCACAATCTCCAGCGCCTCTGGATAGAAATTCAACCGGAGTCGCCCAGTAATCTTTTGTTCCGTAAAGATCTATATCATTTACGAAAACAATTTTTTTATTGAAAAAAGAATTTATTTTTTCCAGTTTTTCCCTGTCAGGTCCGCCCTCATTCTTTAAAATGTCTTCCCAGGAAACGAGACGCATCCGTGCTTCCTGACCGTATTTTTCCTGTGCTTTTTGAAGGACCTTCTGGTCGATATGAAATTTTTCTCCCGTAAAGACCAGCCCCGTCACAACCAGTCCTACGAAAACAACGACTCCAAACAGCATGATTTTGATTTTATTGGAATTTACGGTGGATTCAAGAGATGCCAAGATTCGTGATCCCTTTTTTAAAAAATAACGAGAGCAACTTATTATTGAAACTCCAAATCCGGAAGCTAAGAACCTAAAGGTCACTATTAGGTGCAACGGAATTGGTAAGCTGAACAATCCCGCGAAGCGGAGGGATTAATATCCCACAGCTTGCTTTGGAGTTAATACCCGTGATTGACTCCATTTATTTGGAAAAACGAAATTATTACGGATTCTTCGTAAGTTTTTATAATCATAGATTATATATCCTGTCAAGGCAATTGATTTTTACATGAAGGTGTGTATGCGATAAAAGAAACTAAGTAGGGAATAAGTAAAATATTTTAGATCTATTGTACCAAGGTACAATAGACGTGCAAATATAAAGTAGATAAGATATCTGAAAACTAATAAAAAATTAACCAAATAAGGAGAAAATATATTATGGGTGAGATCAAAAATCCTGCAACGAGCGAAGTTGGGCATCAGGTAACAGGAAAGGTTGCCATACTATATGGGACCGTGAAAGCCATATCACCTGATGGTACAGTGCGGATACTTCAATTAAACAGTCTTGTTTTTGCAGATGACCGCATTATCACCGGAGATGACGGAAGCATATCGATTGTTTTTGATACACCCACTCATATTCAATTGGATCTCGGCAGAGTGTCTGATGTGGTCATTGATGAGGATGTGTACGGGGTTGTTTCGCCGGGTGTTTCCGCTGAAGCCTCTGCTGAAAAGGAAGCCATACAGAAAGCACTGCTGGCGGGTGATCAGCCATTGGAATTGGATGCGACAGCCGCCGGTATAGAAGCAAGCTCAGGCGGGGGTCATCCCGTATTTGTTGTAACCCCTGACTGGTCTGAAGTAACACCGGAAAGCGGAGCTGAAACGCAAGGGATAACATGGGGATTAGCGGAAGCCCAGACTTATGATGCTAATCAGGAGAACTCGATTCCAACCATTACCGTTGATACGGGAAATGAGGGCAGTGGCAACATAGGTGATGGCGCTGATGTCGTGTCCGAATCCGGTCTGGCGACTGGTTCCCATGCTGACGATAATACCGAGTTTGCCTACGGCACGTTTACCGTATCCGATCCGGACGGCCTGGCTGATATCCAGAGCATCACGATCAACGGTACGACGATACCGATTGGAAGCCTTCAGGGTGCAGTTATCCATGGCACGAATGGCGACTTGACCATTACGAGCTACAACAGTACGACGGGTGTAGCCGAGTATACCTATGAGTTAAAGACGCCGGCCACGGACGGTCCGGGCACAGAGGCGGACGTTTTCCAGCTGACAATTTCCGACGGTACGGACACCTCGGCACCGGCGACGATCACCTTTGAGATTGATGACGATGTACCAACGGCGGTGATTGACAACAACATCATCTTGGAAAACACGACCACGATTGAGGGCAATGTGCTTGCCAACGACCTGCCGGGGGCGGACACACCGGCGACCTTCGTCAGTTGGAACTCAACTGCTGCTACTTATGGAACCTTCATTGATACTGGTAACGGCACATATACATACGTTTTGGACAACGCAAATCCGGCAGTTCATGGTCTGGCAGCTGGTCAGTCCTTGACGGAAAACTTATCCTACACGATGCAGGATGCTGACGGTGATCAATCCACGACCATCCTTACGATTACAATCGAAGGCACGAATGATCAAAAGGTCTCCATCGCCGTCGATCCGGCAGCAGTAGCCGAAGACGGCACCACAAACCTGACCTACACCGTAACACTGGATC
>PHBC01000011.1 GCA_002840505.1 Deltaproteobacteria bacterium HGW-Deltaproteobacteria-2
GGTCGTATCACAACGCTTTGAGTCTTGGTTATTTTATGGCCCGAAAAGCATGGAATATGCCCACAGCAAACGGTCTTCGAAGCCTTAAAGAACGGGCAATAGGCTCTTTCGCCGGCATTTTATTTCAGCTGGGCTGCAGCGCTTATTTTAAACTATACAAAGAGCTTGCCTATTCAACTAAATGGATAAAGGGAACGTTTGAAAGATTATACAACGCGGGGAAAAATCCCGAGATAAAAAAACTTTTCCATAAATACATAAAGACTTTTATATAAGATAATTTATTCTTTCTACTTTTTATTTTCCACTTTCGTGATTAAGATTTCCTTGACACATGTTAATGCCCATTCTATATTTCTTCCCGTAAAGCGAAAGTTCTTATTAAGAAATACCATAAGGACAATTTGTTTTGGACAATAGTAGCACAAAATCAGGTATTCTATGTTATCAGAGTACTTTTTAACCACGGGTATGAACCCCAAAACAAGCTTTAGAATTCATACCCTCCGCTGTGCGGGATGGTTCGACTTACAAATTTCAATGCATTTCGTTTTTGAAATTTGAGTCTCACAATAAAAAAGATATGGAAAGAATTAGGAGGTTTTTATGTATCGGATTGATTTGTTAAACAAGATTTCGAAAAAGGGCTTGAGCCTTTTTACTGAAAAGTATGAATATCGTACGGATATTCCCGATCCCGACGGAATTCTTGTAAGAAGCAAGGAAATGAAAGAGATGACCCTGCCGTCAAGCCTGAAAGCAATTGCCCGCGCCGGTGCCGGCGTCAACAATATTCCCATCGATAAATGTTCGGAGAAAGGCATAGTGGTGTTTAATACGCCGGGCGCAAACGCTAACGGCGTGAAAGAACTGGTGCTCCTGGGCATGCTGCTGGCATCACGCAAAGTGGTTGATGGAATCGCCTGGGCCAAAGGACTGGTAGGTGAAGGCGACAAGGTACCCGACCTGATCGAAAAGGGCAAATCCAAGTTCGGTGGCACCGAGATCCTGGGCAAGAAGCTCGGGGTGGTTGGTTTGGGAGCCATCGGCACCATGGTGGCCAATGCCGCCGAAGGTCTGGGCATGTCAGTCTGGGGGTACGATCCGTACCTGTCCATCGAGGCGGCCTGGAGGCTGTCCCGCAATACCAAGAAGGCACCAAGCCTGGACAAACTTCTGTCCGAGTGCGATTTCATCTCGCTACACGTCCCTCAGAACAAAGACACCAAGGGATTCATCAATACCGATAAATTCGCGGTCATGAAGAAGGGCGTAGTGATCCTGAACTTCGCCAGAGGGGGACTCGTAGATACCCCGTCCCTGAAGAAGGCCATCGCCGACGGTATCGTAGCCTGCTACGTAACTGATTTCCCCGATGAAGAGGTCATCAAGACAGACAAAGTCATCGCCATCCCGCATCTGGGTGCGTCCACCGAAGAATCGGAAGAAAACTGCGCCATCATGGCTGCCATGCAACTGATGGGCTTCCTGGAAAACGGGAACATCAAGAACTCAGTCAATTTCCCGGAATGCACCCTGGACAGATCAGGCAAGGTCAGACTCACCATTTCGAACAAGAATGAACCAGGCATGATCGAGAAGATCACCCGCATGCTTGCGGACAACAAACTCAACATCGCCGACATGATCAACAAAAGCAAAGGTAACATCGCCTATAACATCATCGACGTGGAAGGCGATATCAATACTGACTTGGTAAAGAAAATCCAGTCTATCGATGGGATCGTAGCTGTCAGGGTGATTTAAGAATACCTCTGGCACGTTAAATAAAAAAAGGCGAATCCCCTGTGATTCGCCTTTTTCCTAATGGTTTAAATTTTAGTTAACCACTGCAACCGCTTCGCCTGGCGCTTGCTATGTAATCATTTTTTGTTTCTTTATCTCCCCGATGATGCAAAAACTACTTTCCATTAGAAGCGGTTATTCTCCAATTATAGCATTCTGAAAAATGTTTCTTATACCTAAAGCAACCATGCCCCAAATGGGCTCATCTAATCGAAATCTTCTTTTATAATTGTGTCTTTTTTATTACATAATTAAAAAAAAATCAAGAAAAAAATCAATATATGGTAGTTATTTTTTTTATTACCACAACAAGTGGTATGCAATGGTATTATAGAAGCAATCACCTGTCCATTATTTCAACTTCGTTCAATTACTATAAAGTAAGGCAAACCCTTTTTCTTTTTTGACTCCGGCCACTGTAATAATGTATAAGAATCAACGGTATGCTGCCTTCCACTAAATTCCGGTAATGCTTTGGAGGAGATCATCATGGATGAAAAGGTAAGAAACGCGATATTTAAACAAATTGAAAAGGAACCTTTCGGTAAAAAATTCGGCTTGAAATTGAAAGATGTGCGGGAAGGATATGCTAAAGTAGAAATGCTTTTCACTCAAGATATGGAAAACATGTTCGGAATGGCCCACGGCGGTGCGATTTTTTCGCTGCTTGACGCGGCTTTCGAAGTCGCCTCCAACTCGCACGGAACAATGGCGGTCGCTCTGAATATGAATATTAATTATCTGGCTTCACCGGAAAAAGGATCTATGCTTACCGCCGAAGCCAGAGAAATCAACAGGACAAAGAAAACTGCCGCCTATGACATTCATGCCACCGACGATGCAGGAAAACTTCTTGCCTCCTGTCAGGCACTGGTATACCGGTTGGAAAAGCCACTGCCTTTTTTGTAAAATCGAGTAAACGCAATCAATAAAAGCCTTGTCTGCCTGAAATACTTTCCGGCCTTTATTGTTATCTTACGCTTACAGAAAATCTATTTTATGATTCGCGCTGGAATACGAAGGCAAAAAATGTTCCTTAATGAATCGCGTTCTTCTCGGTAAACTTCGTCTTATTTTAACCGTAACAGGAATTCCGTAAGCCAGTGCTGCATGAAAAACAAACGTGTCAAATGTAAACACTCTGGCAATTTGTCCTGAAGCCAGAATTTGCGCGAATTGACATGGGCTGAATCGGCCGCGCCAATCCTCTAAATCAGCCCCGATTACGGTTGGAATCTTAGATTCAGCATCGGCTTCTCCTCCCACCAAACATAGTGAAAGACCACATTCCTCAGCGCATTTTTTAGCTTGCAGCGATAATCGCTTAACATCTGATTCCCATACCCGAAACCAGCCTGAATTAACAAACGGTGCTAAAATAACCTTTTCGGACGCAACCCGCTTTTGAGAGACCGAGGGTTTCCACGGAGCAAAATCGAAATTTTCGGGAATTTCAATTTTAAAAACGTTAGCAAGACTGTATGTTATTGATTCCGAAATCCTATAGCACATGTCATTTGCAAGAGTATTTATCGCTATTATGTTTGCTTTTGTTCTCGGCAAAACGTCGGGTAGTAATTCCTCGCGAGTCACAATAATGTCACAGTTAAAGATTTCTCCATCGTTTATAACTTTCGCTCCCGAATTTATGAAATACTCCAACATCTCCGGCGTAGGTCTGATGCAAGTATCAAAATTGTTTTTAGTAAGCCTGAGAGCAGGTTCAAAAAAAAGCTGATCACCCAAATGAATAAAAAGCGGATTATCCAGATAAAAGCCTATTTTTGCCGGTCTGGCGAGCACCGACCTTCGATTAATAATCTGTATGAATTCAGAGGAATCAGCAAAAAGAATGTGCTGAATTTTTTGCTGAACCTTTTTTGTTAAATAAGCTATGCGATTCATTTTGCTGTCCCGCAATTTTTCAGTATCCCAGATCTGCGTCAAATCTGATGCGCTCAATCAATAAATACAACTTTACTTTCTCCGGCAATATAAGGTGTCGCCACATAATTTTTAACTTGATTTTTCCACTTACCGGAAAAACCAGGTCTTAATACGACATAACTGCTTTTATTATAAATATTAAATAAGTGCAGCCAGAACGCGTCGAAACCGATATAAGCTACCAAATTGTCCATTGACGCCAAAACAAAAGACTCTTCAACGCTGGTCTCTCCCCGCAAATCCAAATCAGCAATTCCATGGTTAATTGAATCCCGATTTTTTTCTTTTTTTGTTCCTGTATGAATTAATTTCACACCTGAGTCTCTTTTATATCTTTCAGCAAACAGCCGTAAAGCATTATTGCTTTTCCAAATCATTGTTCTACTCATTCCTAATTTATGTGAATCAATATAATTATTAAAAACTGCATATTTATATAGAGGATTTATACCAAACTTCAACGCTACGGATTTTATCTCTACCGGACTGAAATTCAAAGTCCGGGGTTTTGCATCATTAATTTTTAAAGCTAAATAATCGGCGATATTATTTAACACCAAGTTAATTATCGGCTGAGATACATTAATGTAATTAAAATTAAACCAAAAAACATCCTTATCTCTTAAATGATAGGCCAATTCAGTTCGCGCGACTAATACGTCATCGTGATTAATCAATGATTTATCAATAACTTGATATCCAAGACGCCGGAAATAGAATTCCATTGGGGAATTGCAGCAAATTGCCAGATTAAAATTTGCGTTCAGTAATCCAGCAACCGGCTCGCACCACAGAGTATCGCCTAAATGAATGAATTTGGGATAATCAAGATATAAAATTATCCGCTTTGACTTGTCTATTTTTTCACGTTTATAGAAACATTTATTGATTCCATTGAATCTGATGAATAATTTATAATATATTTTTTCCGGAACAGTTAAGAATTCAGCAATCACAATCGTAACCTGATTTTTCGATAAGGTATTTTCTCCGTAAAAAAATACAGTGAATTCTTATCTACAATTTACTGTATACCATTTCCAAGTTATCAATATAACTGTTTATATCGTATTGTTTTGAGGACAAAAAAGCGTTTTCAGCAATCTCGCGGTAGAGCTCAACATTTTTTTCATGTAAAATTTTAACAACAGCATCAGCCAGCTCTTCCGAATTGTTTGCATTCACTAAGAAACCGTTATAACCATTTCTAATCAAATCGGGATTTCCGCCTCTGTTTGTCGCTATGACAGGCTTGCCGAATGATAATGCTTCATAAATCACGATGGGGGAGTTTTCCATACAGGTTGACGGTACAACAACAATGGAAGAATTCAAATAGTAATTTGCGACATCCTTATTGGGAACACTGCCGGTAAAATTAATATGACTATCCAGATTTAGAGACCTCGACAAACTCTTTAGCTTATTTTCCTGTAAACCAGATCCTACGATAGTTAGTTTCACATCCGGAATGTTCTTAATAACAATACTTAAAGCCCTTATCAGTGATTCACAACCCTTATTTTCCTCTAACTTGCCAACAAAGAGAATCTGATTGCTTATATAATTAGCCGTAACATTACTTCGCCTCGTTGTAAAATAAGGGAAAGCCGATATGTTTCTGAACCCCTGATCTTCCATATATTCTTTTAGTAACCGCGTTGCCGTAACATAACCATCCACATTTTTCTTCTGAAAATAGTGTTTTATTCTAAATAAATAAAAGTAAAAAGGAAATAATAACGGATTAATACATCCATGCTTTAAGCATTTGAAACCAATTCCCTGCTCACATACTTTCTGATCATCTTTACGAATACCCCAGAAAGAGGGACAGACTATACCGAAATCATAAATTGATCTAAGCGTTTTAAAATTTTTTACAGGCATAAGAAATGTAAGAATATGCTTATCTATATTATGAAGATGAATGATATCCGGATTAAATGATTTAATTGTTTTCTTAAGCTGTGCATATCCTTTCGGATTAACTAAAAACTGGCAAACATATCTGAGAAAATTGGATTCCGGTTCTTTGATTACTATGAAATTTTTCTCATCTATATTTTTATTACCGAAACAAAATAATATTATCTCATGGCCTCTTTCTCTAAGACCGGTTATTTGATTATTAACAAAAACCTCTGCTCCTCCAGTATCGGAATAATTACCATGCAGCATCAATATTTTCATTTTTTACCTTTCCGTTTTCCAGACAGATGCAAACGCCAGTTTAAAAAGAGGAAGCTTCTAACTTATTTCCCCGGTTTGAGTAATATATTTAAATTTGTCAGTGCCGTTAATAAAAAATATAAGAAAAAGCGCGCGACATTCTTCAGTTGCAAAAAATTATTCACAAACTCCGGCTTCTCTTTTTTGACGGTCTGCATGAATTGGATCATTTCTGCGAGGCTGCGTTTCCGCATCACATTAATCCAGACTTCGTTAAATTGGCTCCTTATAATGGTGCCTGTCATGTTTTTCCCCCACGATTCCAGAAGGTTTTTGTCATAACCATTATTGCGCGCATACTCCAAAGGTTTTGTAATGAAAGTAATGTTGGCGGTAAATTGATGGAAATCCATAGTCTGCGATAAATTATTGCTGTGCTTGCGCCACACTCCGGCTATACGTTCACTTAATATTACATTTCCGTGCAGAACCAGCCGCAACAAAGATTCCCAGTCGGTACTGGAAATATCAACATCATAAAATCCTATACGGCAAGCTGTTTGCCGATGATATAAACTCGTAAGATGAGGAATTTTATACCGCTGCCAATTTAAAAACAGGTTTATCCCTTCCAGACAAACCTGCTCTTTTACAAGACGATGTATATGCGGAAAATGAAAGCCCTTTTGCCAGACACTTTTTACACCTGCTGTAAAAAGAACAACGTTTTCATAAAAGCGTATCTGCCGCAGGGCGAAGGAGATATAACTTTCATCTGTCAGATAATCGTCGCCGTCCAGATTTAAAACCCATTCGCCATTTGCCAGCTCATATAAGGAACGCCTGTAATTTGCCGTCTTGCCCAGATTTGTTTTGTTTCTGTAATATCTCAGCCGCCTATCACCAGCAAACTTCTTCACAACCTCCGACGTACTGTCAGAAGAACAATCATCCGCGACAATAACTTCTAACTTAGCATAATCCTGCCGAAGTGCACTTCTGACAGCATCTTCCAGATAAGCAGCCTGATTATAAGTCGGAATTATAATAGTAACCAGTGGTGAAGCCATAAGTTTTCATCTCCGCTTACTGAAAATAATTCTTCTGAATGTAGATTTTACTCCTGCAGGCAATATCCGTGAAAATAATTGACGCACCTGAATTATGATCTTAAAAACAAGGATATCCAATTCATTAACATCAATGCAGTTGCGGAACTTCATGATGGAATACAATTCAAACCCATCGAGATTCTTCTCCTCAAAAACAGATGGTTTGCGAACCTTTACAAATACTCCGGGGCTGTCTGAATCTTTCTCACTGGCCTCTATCATCATATCTCCGAAAACCGCTTTCATATCGTCCGCTTCATAACGCCAGAAATCGAACGGATAACCATGGTATTCAAAGCCCCTGGATCTGGTTGTCAATAGCAGCAATCCGTTGGGTTTAAGAACATTTTTCAAATTCGAAACAGCTTTACGCCAATAGCGAACATGCTCCAAAACCTCCGTACAAATAACCACGTCAAAGCTTTCTTTACCGTAGCGGTTAATCAGATTATTGACATCACATATTTGATCAACACCGGGGCCAGGGACAATATCAACGCCCAGGTAACAGGATGGTTCCATATAGCAGACATAGTTTCTGAGCGAACCATTTACATCAAGAGCGCCAACTTCCAGTACCTTTTTATCCATTATTTCTGCACGGGAAAGCTGAGACTCACAAAACCGGATACATGATGGATGACACATGATAAATCCTTAATTGTTTTAAACCTAAACTTTCACACCATGAGGTTTAAAAATCTGCAATTTTATATCTAACTTTTTTAATAAGTTTCTGAAAAAAAGGCATATCTGAATCGTAATCAGCAGTAAGACGAAAAACCAACGGTACGTCCAGCACCTTTTCATGATGCATCCCATGTCCCCAGAGATTGTCCTCGCCCCAACAATCACCATGATCGGCACAGATTATCGTATTGCTTTCCTTAAATGCTTCCAATAATGATTTAATACTTGCGTCTACATATTCCAGACACGCCTTCTGGCGTCGCCGGCATTCAGCGGCATCGTTTTTTTCTCCTGCCATCGGCGTACAGGGATTTATATCCTTATTCCATGGAGCTCCCTGAAAATAATAAGGGAAATGTGTTTCACCTATATTAAGAAAGAGAAAAACCGGTTTATCGTTTTCTTTCATTTTTTTGCTCATCCATTTCAACTGCTTTTCCAAAAAGCAGACATTGCCGGAGAAATAGAAATCATGAAAATCGCGCGTCAGGATTTTTCCGGTTGGCCTCGCTGGATCAAACCAGAGAAGAGCTCCTGTGCCTATACAATAATAATCCCGGATTTTAAAACCATTGACGATATTTTCACCTTCCAGAATAAAGCGATGTTTACCCGTCCCGGAAAATCCTCCTCCCCGCATTTTGAATATTTTCCCGACCATAGGATTAACAAAGGATTCGGGTGATTGAGCATCACCGGGCGTAAAACCCATAAACATCGCCGCATGAGAGGGATAAGTGAAATTACCGGGCGCCATAGCCCGCCATATCGGACCAACGGCACGTATGTGGGGAATCCCGGCGTTGATGAATGTATCATAACGGCAGGAATCTAATGTGATAAAAAGGACAGATTCGGATCGCGCTTTTTGAAACACAGCCATGCCCTCTCTTTTTTGTAAAAAAGAATAAGAATAAGGTTGATCTATGTCAAGAAAATCTTGGTCTTGAAATTACATAAAAGATGTTCGCCGAGTTTGACGAACAAAAAAAAAGGGCAGGACCAATTATGACCCTGCCCTTTTTTGTATATTCTGTTTCTTGTCCGAGCTATATTATCTCATGCTCAGCAGTTTTCTTGTCTTCACCCCCGCAAGCCAGGTACGTTCGCCCTACATGAAACTTTCTTCGGGGATATCGATCGCGCTGCGGTCGCCGAACTTCATCGACTTGAGATAGCCGAAGAGATCGGGAACATGATTCATGACATAGAACCGGGCCGTGGCAATTTTGCCCTTGTAGAAATCGGCGTCGATTTCGCCCTTCTCTTTCATCTTTGCCGCCGCCAGAAGCGCCTGGTCGA